>CAZMJW010000164.1:0-2528 GCA_964566915.1 uncultured Gammaproteobacteria bacterium | reverse complement strand
AAAAGTCTAAATAAAACCAATTTTTTAACAATTTATATAAAGCTTCTTTTTTACTATATTGGGCTCTTAATCTTAAATCTTTATCACCTTTTAACACAGCAAGCACTATTTCTTCTAAATTTTTAAAAAGGTTTGGAAGTGTAAAATCAATTTCTTCTATTTTTTTAGTTGTTCTTTGATCAAAAAGATCTTGCAAAACTTTTTCAAACTCTTTTCTCGAGATAGAAACGCCTACATCCAGTTTTAAATCTCCCGATAAAATATTTGTTTTTAAAATAGCTCCGCGAGCACTTTCATGTTCATAAAAATATTTTTTATTCAAATCCATAATTAACGGAATTGATTCTTTATGTTTTTCAATTAAAAAATTAAGCTGATTTTTTCCTCTTGTTATGTTTTCGAGCTTTATCTTTTCTGCAGATAGCATTTCCAGCTTAGATTTTAAAATATTATTTTTTATAGCCTTCTCTTTTAGTGGATTCAATTCTAATTCTTTAACAGCAAGTTCTCTGTCAATTACTTTAATTTTATCTAAATTTTCAGAGGAATATTTTTCAATCTCATTTTCAAACTTTTCTCCATATTGTTGTTGTAAAAAATTTATACGCTCTCTTATTGAGTTAATATACTCCTCTGGCAAAATTGAGTAATCTATCTCTGAAAATAAGTTTAACTTTGAAAACGAAACCAACAGTCTATTCTTTTCTAGAATTTCATTTTTTTCTTTATTTTTTTTATTTATTTCTTGGTTTAGATTGTTGTATTTTAATATTTCTACTTCTGTCATCCCAGCTTTTACTTTTAAATCCGCTATTTCTTTTTCTAAATTACCTATTTCATTAATAATTCCTTTTTCATCTCCAAACTCTTTTATTTCATTCGATTTTAACATCATATTATCCTCTAATATAAACAGCTCATTAATCACGTGATTTATTTTTTGCTCATTTTGCTCAGCAAAATATTTTAAATCAGAAAGTATTTTTTTATTACCTTCATCTTGATTAATAAGGTCTTCTATTATTAAATCAATAGCTGATCTTTCGTCATTATCAACGAGCCTATTAAGATAAGATTGTGGAATATAAATAATTTTTTTACCAGTTTTATCAACACTTGATAAATTATCTTTTTGTCCATCCCTCCAAACAACTTCAAAATCAGAAACATCTTTTCCTTGTTTTTGAAAACTAGCTTGTTTGTATCGATTTTCAACCTCTAAAGGATCAACGCTTTTTGCTATTGATTTTAAAAGCAAAGATTTACCTGTTGACCTGCCCCCTATAATGACATTTAAATTCTGGTTAAAATCAATATATTCACTAGTAAATTCACTATCAATAAATTTTACTTTATCAATTAATTGATATGAATTTTTTAATTCAGGAACATCTTCTTGGATTTTAACTCTTTCTCTTGGCTCGTAAATAACTTGTTTCAATCCATCGAAGGTTGGGATAGCTTTAACCCAACAATATCTTAATTCGCAATCAACCAAATTTTCACAATCATGACCAATATCTGATCTTTTTGTGCATGGATGAAGTACGTCGGTAATTCTATGTGCATCGGACCCATGCAAACAAGCCTTTAAAGATCCATATTTAATTTTAATTGTTTCTCTATTGTCAACACCTTCACCCAAAAAATAGATTCTATCGTTTGGATTTGAAGAAAAAATTATATCGGTAAATCTATATATCTCTTCTCGTGTAGCGGCTAGACCACTATGTTGGATTGCGGAATTACCATCCTTATTGCTGTTAGATACAGCAATAATTGTATTTCTTCTCAAATCTAAATCTTTTTTAAAAATATTATTTAAATTATCAAAAGAAATCTTAAACTGGCCAACACCCTCCTTGTAAGAAACAACCTCATTTAAACTATCGTCTTTTTTATATTTTTTTCCTAAAGATATTAATGATTCTTTTGTAGAATTGAAGGGTCGACCATCATAATTAAACTCTAGCCTACTAAAAAATCTATCATTTAAATCATGTATTATCTCAGGATTAAAAATACAATGGATGTTGATAGCTTTTCCGTCCTCTGTACTCGGAATCATTCTTAATTCAACATTAGGTATTAAAAAATTAACGTTTGATAATCTACCGCCATCTTTAAATTCTTTAACTTTTTTATAGTTTTCTATTGAATAATAATCAGTAATACCTAATATGCCCACATCACCAGACTCTTCTACTTTTTTAATAAAGTTTTCCCATTTTTCATCATCATCAGCGCCCGCAAAATTATCATTTTCAGCAGTAAAAGGGGTGTGTATATGCAAATCACTTTTTTGCCATTCAGAACCTCTATTAAAAGTTGCGTTTCTCATATTTATAAAATTATTTTTATATCTTTATCCTACAACAAAAAAGACGTTAAATCAAGTTAAGTAAATTGTTAATAATTAGCCAAAAAACTGTAAAAAGCCAGAAACCTACAGGTTATTTTTTTCAAATAAATTTTATGCTATAATACCTTTATATGAACAAAAAACCAAAAGAAAATATAAATACTTA
>CAZMJW010000163.1:0-2541 GCA_964566915.1 uncultured Gammaproteobacteria bacterium | reverse complement strand
AAATTCCTTGAAGATTTTCTATTAATCTGCAGAGAATTAATGTCTTCATTTTTTTTATTATTATCAATCTTTAATTTTATTTGTTTAAATCTTGGATAAATCTTAAAATAAATTCTCCTCCATGTTCTTGGAATTTTATTTTTTTTACTTTTAATGAATTCTATTTTTGTTTTATTATAAAAAACAGAACCGATATCTGTAGGATTATATGATAGTAATTTTTTATAAAATTCTTTATTGTTCATAAAAAAGGATGAGGAGTTTTATTAATATTATAATTTGAAACAAATTGTGAAATCCTTTTATGATTTATGGTGGGATATCTTTCGTCAAGGAAAAGAGGTTGGAAATATGAACTAAAAACTTTCCTTGCAAAAAACTTATTTTCTAAGAAAGGCAAAGAAACATCTTTATAAGAAACATTTTTATCAATAATCCAACTTAAAATATCTTTTTCCTTATATTTTTTATCTTTCTTTATGACCTTATCTCCATTTAAGAAAAAACTTATTTCTTTTAACATTTTTTTATTTGACCATAATAGACCCCTATTCAATTTTTCATTTTTTCCATATAATTTTCCTGTTTTTTTCTGCAAAATCATCATCGATCTTATCCATGGCCTCACCTGAAAACACTCCTCTAGTGCTCCAAGGATAGCATCTTTAAGATGAATGTCTGATTTAAGGCCTATAGAAATGGCAGGCCCAATTTCAGTTTTATCTAATAAAATTGCTAAAATAGAATAAGAGGGTGCGTCTAAATTTATATCCACTAATTTAACATCTAAATTGTATTGTTTAATATTTTGTATAATTTTTTTTATGCCACAATCTTCTAGCCTTGTCTCATCTATCAAATTAGTTTTCATCTTTGTTAAATATCTTACCATAAAAGCATCCCTTTCTATTATTTCTAGAATTCCTGTTAAGAGAGCTTTTTCTCTGCTAGAGTGAAGAGCCGTGCCTGTACTAATTGGAATACTTATAATCGGCTCATTTTTTTTATATTCATAAATTAAATATATCAATTGGGCTGGAGCAAGAATTTTTTTACCGCTACCTAAGGAAAAAGCTTCTGTCCAATTTATTTTTTGGTTATGATTTTTATAATAATTTATACTTGATCCTTTTTCAAAAAATGTAAATTCTAGCGGGTCTATTGCATTTGATTTAATATTTTCATAACTATCCCAAATCAAATCTTTTTTGTTATACCTAGAAGAACAAGCCCTTTCTATTACTTCTCCGAACATCTTTACTATGCATTTTTTTTTATCAAAAGAAAAATATCTTCTAAATTCAGAATCTGAATCAGTAAAATTAAGAAAGCTCTTATCTTTTGTCTCTATTAAATAGGAGAAAAAATTAGGGTCATCATTATATTTATAAAAATCTCTCTCAACTCTTCCAATGAGATTATTTTTTTGAGCTATATCTATTAAAGATAAAATATCTCTATCTAGTTTTTTCATTTTTAAAATAAATAAAAAAAAGAAAGAGGCTTTATGCGCCCCCTCCTCCCACTCCCCCTCCTCCAGGGCTACTGCAAGAAGAAGAATTAGCTTCAATTTCTTGAAATCTATCCTCCAAGGTTTCTAATCTTTGCTCTCTCATGTCTTCTAGGTCCATCTTTTCAATTTTAACTTCGTCTTTCATATTAATAAAATTTAATATTTCTTAAGGCGACCTTTTATAAAATTATAATTAATTAATACTTTTCTGTCAATACTCAGAAAAGTAACATTTTGGTTTTTTGATTCTTTTATAATTTGTGATATCAACTCTTTTAAGAACTTTTTTCACCAATTCTTTATTAAAATTATAATCATTAATAATGTGTTTTTCTTCTAATTTTTTAATAAAATAAAGATAAAGAATTCTATCGGCATCTTTATAAGAAAATCCTAAATCAACTTCGTCTGTTAAATTTTTAAACACATCTCCGGTTGGTTCTTTTTCAATTATTTCTGTTGGGATATCCATATATTTAGCAAGGTTGAAAACCTGCGTCTTCCATAATCCTGCTATTGGAAAAATATCGCATGCCTCGTCGCCATATTCCGTAAAGTAACCCAATAGATACTCGCTTAAGTTTTCGGTTCCCACCACAAGACCACCAATAGAAGATGCCAGCGCATTCAAAAAAATCATCCTTTCTCTTAAGATGACACTGCCTTCACTAATTTTATCTAATTTATAATTAGAAGATATTAAAGCTTTTTTTATGCTCTTAATTTGATTGTCTATCAATGTATCTATTTCTAAATAAAAAATCTTATTATCCTCTATCTTTAGTTTATCTAATATTAACTTTGCTTCTTTTAGTCCCCTTTTATTATAGGGAAGTAAAAAAATATATAAATCTAGTCCTGCATCCCTACATAAAAAACTAGTTAAAGCAGAGTCGATACCACCAGAAATACCAATTATTGCTTTATTTGTTTTTGCTCTCTTGAATTCTTTTTTAAGAAATCTTATAATTTCTTTTTTTATTTTATATTCGTCCATATATTCTATAAATCTGTGCCTCGGGAGGGAC
>CAZMJW010000162.1:0-2553 GCA_964566915.1 uncultured Gammaproteobacteria bacterium | reverse complement strand
GTATTAGTGCTATTAAAAACGGGAAAAGTATTAATAATACTATGGGTTTTACTCCTCTTGAAGGCTTAACCATGGCCACTAGAGTAGGAGATATTGATCCTGGAGTTGTTTTGTATCTTTCTGAGAAACTTAACAAAAATCACAATGAACTGGAAAAATATTTTAATAGTCAGTGCGGTCTTTTAGGCTTATCAGGAAAAAGTGATGATATTCGCGAGCTTTTAATTAACGAAAAAAATGGTGACTTAAACTCAACAATTGCGTTAAAGGTATATGTAGAAAGAGTGAGAGAAAATATCGCTAAAATGAGTGCCAATTTAGGAGGTATTGATTTGTTAGTTTTTGCCGGCACAGTAGGAGAAAGGTCATATATTCTTAGAGAAAGAATTTGTAATGAAATGGAGTATATGGGAATAGAACTTGATTTAGAAAAAAATGATTTAAATGAAGGAGATAATATATATTTAAGCAATGATAATTCTTCTTGCAAGATTATGATAATTAAAACTGATGAAATGGAGGAGATAGTTAGGGAAGTATATAATAAAATATCCTAATTTATGGAGATAATATATATTATATTAATTTTTATTCTTGCCGGTATGGCTTTGGAATTAACAGGTTTTGGAGTAGCTACTGTTTCAATGTCTCTTCTTCTTTTATTTTTAGATCCAATAATAGCTATTCCCTTGGTAGCAATAATCGCGTTGATTGCTACTGGATGGATAGCCTATCGAATAAAAGAAAAAGGTACTTTTAAAAGAATATTACCTATTTTAATCGGTGCGGTATTTGGTGTGCCTTTGGGAATAATGACTTTAAATATTGTAAATAAAGAGTATTTAAGTATAGGAATAGCTATTTTCTTTATCATTTATTCTTTTTATGGTTTGTTTTTCTCAAGAAAAAGATTAAATATTTTTAAAAAAAATAATAAAACTGCTTCGATAATCGGATTATTTGCGGGTTATTTGAATGCTACAGTTAATATTGATGGTCCTTTGGTAGCTCTATATGAATCAGGAGATATTGAAGATAATAAAAATGCCTATAAAGATGCTATTGCTACATACATGTTTTTAACCTGTATTCTAACGGTAAGTGGACATGTTATTTCAGGAAGAGTAAATTTGGAATTAATTCAAATACTAATTTATGCAATTCCGGCAATACTAGTTGGTATTTATATTGGAACAAAACTATTTTCAAGGGTTTCTGGTAAATCTTTAAAAAAAATTATATATCTTTTTGTTCTATTTTCTGGCTTAATTCTTTTGTTAAAAGTATAAATATTTGATATAATTAATATATAAAATAATATAAAAATATGAAAATAGAAAACAATTTTAAAAAAATAATGCTATCCAGCATATTAATACTAGCTGTATTTATAGTTTCAGCTTGTTCTTTGAATAATTTAAATCCAGAAGAGAATAATAATAATGATATTAAAAAAAGTGATTCACAATTAGATAAAATAGTCGACCATAAATGGACATGGATTAAAACAACAAAAGGAGAACAAATTATTACTCCAAATATGAAAAATGCTTTTGTTGTTAATTTTAATGAAGACATGAGTGTTAATGGGTCAACTGATTGTAATGGTTTTTTTGGTGAATTTACTTTAAGTGAAAATAAAGTATCATTTGGTCCTTTAGCTTCAACCATGATGTACTGTGAGGGCTCTCAAGAGAGCCTATTTGTAGGAGACTTACAAAAAGTTCAGTCATTATATTTTCAAGACAATGATAATTTAGTTTTAGTATTAAAAGATAATGAAGGAGAAATTGAGTTTCAAGAGAAATTGATAATTCATCAACCAAAAGAAGGTGAGAGAATATCTTCACCACTTGAAATTAAGGGTGAAGCAAGGGGAACTTGGTTTTTTGAAGCAAATTTTACAGTTATTCTAACTGATTGGGATGGGAAAATAATTGCTGAAGGAATAGCGCAAATGGATGAATCAGAAGAAACCTGGATGACTGAAGAATTAGTATCATTTACTTCAACGTTAGAATTTGAAAATCCAGTATTTGAAGATGCTTCTGTTGATCATTTTTCAAGAAGAGGAACATTAATTTTTCAAAAAGCAAATCCATCTGGTTTAGTTGAAAATGATGAAGCTTATGAAATAACAGTTAATTTTGAATAATTAATTATATGTTTTTAAATTGGGATACAATATATTCGGTAAATATTGAAGAATTTGATAGTCAACACAAAAAATTATTTGAAATTATAAACAGCATATATAGACTAAAACAAGATCCAGAAAAAGTAGGTTTAATTAAGGCCGTTAATGAATTAGAAGAATATGCTAATTATCATTTAAAAAGAGAAGAAGAAATATTTGAAGAATATAATTATCCAGATAAAGAAAATCATTTAATATTTCATGATAATTATAGAAAAGAAGTTTCTTTATTTAAGGAAAGAATAGAAAATGAAGATGATTTAGATAAGTTGATGAACGAACTAAGTTTATTTCTAAAAGATTGGTGGATTAAGCATATTCAAAACATTGATCATCAATACACAGACTTTTTGAAT
>CAZMJW010000161.1:0-2567 GCA_964566915.1 uncultured Gammaproteobacteria bacterium | reverse complement strand
ATTATAACACAAAAGCCCTGTATAAAACAGGGCTTTTTGTTTGTCTTTTCTAAAATATTATTCAGTAATTTCTGGTGTTGTTTCCGCACCTTGTGTTTGTCCACTAACTTGATTAATGAAAGTAATAACTTCATTAATTGCTTGACTATTTTGTGCAGTTACTTGTTCGATTTGTGCTAAACTTGCTCTTGTGTTGTTTAAGCGAACATTAAATTGCCAAAACATCATTAATAATGCACCTAGTGCTAAACCAGTAATTAAAGGCAAAACAAAATCTTTTTTCATATTATTATTTAAATTATTATTTTTAAGTGACCGAGAACTTATTGTTCTTCTGGTTTTTAAATTTGATTTATTATTCTTGATTGGCATTTAGATTAGTGTTTAAATAATTAACAATAGCTGATGTTTGACCAGAATTCTGACTTACTTGACTTGCTAATTCTTGTGTTCTTTTATCTATTTTGTTTAAAGAGATAAAAAAATAAACAAAAATAGCTGCCAAGAGAACAAAAGCAATAATTGTTAGAATTGGTCCCATTGATTTATTTTTCATATTTTTCATTTATTATTTACTTTTATTAATCTAAGAGTATTTTAGCATTTTTTAAATAATGAGTAAAGACAATTATATTATCTTTAAAGAACTAAGTTTTATAAATTTGTTTAATTTTATTAAGAAATATTTAATATATTTATTTTCTAATAACAAACTCATTAACTGAAAAAACTAGGGGTGCTTTAAATTCTACCATTAAATCATCTTCATATATCAAGGGCACTTGATAATTTGCTGTTGCTCTTTTATCTACATATTTAATCATATTTCTATTAAGAGCAAAAAGTATTTCATCGCCTTCAGATAATTTTCCTAAACTAGAAATATGAATAGCATTTTCTCTATAACTATGAATAGCTATATCTTTTTTTCCATATTTTAGTTCAAAACTAATTTTATCACCACCAGCACCTTCAATAATTAAATATGTATTATAATTTGTTGCTTTTGGCCATTTAAATTTGAAATATACTAATCCACCGCCAATTTCAGAATTTTGATTAAAATTTTGCCAATTTACTTTATCCGTAGAATACATTAAATCAACAACTTGATAATATGGATCATCAACATTAATTGAATAATAATCTTGATTATTTTGATATTCCTGATTATTTAAATAAAAATTTGCATAACTTTTTGGAATCACAAAGTTTAATTTTGATGAACTTAATAAATTACCTTTTACTAAATCAGTTTGACTTTCTCTAAGGATAAAATCTTCGTTAATAATCTTAATATTATTAGAAAAACAAGGAATTTGAAAATCTATTTGTGAATTATTTTTTAAACCTGAATGAGTGGTATAAGAAAAAAATAAGTTGATTTTTTTATCTTTTTCATATCTTGATTCAAGTATAAATTCTTTCTCTTCTAAAGAGTTAAAATCACCTAAATATAAATCTTCTCCACCTATATTTAAATACACATCTTTTAACTTATATTCTCTAATATTTTTAAATATAAAAGTAAAATCTTCTTGACAATCTTTTATCTCTTGATTTTTAAAATCGTTTATTATTTTTATATCAGATAAAACAGACTTTAAAGCTTGAAGTTCAATTTTTTCTTCATTTTTCTCATCCCAAAAACCTCGTACATCATCATTGTGCTCTGCTTTGTTTGGGTCATTATAACCCATTGGTATGGATTGAGCCCAATTATCATGAGATTGATAAAAATTAGCTCCAATTGATCCTGAGTCTAGTAAAATATTCCATTCTTTAATTATTCTATTATATCTTATTTCCGGCACTGTTTTTTCTAAGAACGCAGTAAAACCTCCAAATTCACTAGCGTAATATACAATTTTATTTTCTTTTAATTTACCAATCGCCCCCTCCCAATAAACAGAACCATTATCTAACATGTTAATTCCTAAAATATCGACTGGATAATTAATGAATGTAAAATAGGTAGAATATGTCGTAGGAAAGTTTTTTACCTCTTTTTGACTATCAATAATTATCTCTCTAATTTTTTTTACAAATCCATCTTTATTTACTTTAAGTTCCCATTCGTTTCCAATACCAGTAAACAACCAAAAGGAGCTTGATTGATTTTCTTTTACCGTTTTTTTATATCTGTTTATAAAATTATTTACTTGAAAATCATTAAATATATTAAAATTATCCCAAGTTGATTCGTCGGGTTGATCAATAATTAACAAATGATTATTTTCTGCCTCTTCTCTTATTTTGTCTGTGCTTGAATGATAAAAACGAAGAGTATTTATACCAATCTTTTTTAATTGAGCGAAACCTTCTTCCATATTCAATGATATGTTATTTCCTAAAAAAGAAGGAATCATTCCTTTAATTAAAAACTTCTCTCCGTTTAAATACAATGAATTATCCTTGATTTCTTTAACACTTGTACTTATATCTATTTGGCGATAGCAAACTTGTCTTGAGTTGTTAGATTTTGAATTTAAATCAATAAACAAACTATAATTTTCAAAACCTAAAGGAAAGTTTTTGGAAAAGAGTAAATAATTATTAGAAGAAAT
>CAZMJW010000160.1:0-2602 GCA_964566915.1 uncultured Gammaproteobacteria bacterium | reverse complement strand
AGTTTTACATTATCTAAAACTGTGGTTCTGGCTAAAAGATTAAAGGCTTGAAAAACAAAACCAATTTTCTTATTCCTCAGCTCTGCTAAATCATCTTCATCCATTTCACTCGCTTTTTCACCAGTAAAGTAATATGTACCAACACTTGGTTTATCAAGAAGTCCTAAAATATGCATTAGAGTTGATTTACCTGAACCAGAGGGTCCCATAATAGAAACAAATTCCCCTTCTTCAATTTTAAAACTTACCCCTTTTAACACCTCAGTTTTAATTTCACCGGTTATATAAGTACGACCTAAGTCTTTTACCTCTATTAAAGCTTTTTTATCCATAGAAAGATTATTTATTTTCTCTTATTAAAGTAATAACCTGATCACCTTCTTTTATTCCTTCTTTTATTTCAATTTGACCATTGTCACCTCTAAGACCAGTTAAAACAGGGGTTTTTACTTCCTCATCATTTACTAGAAGTCTTAAATATTTAATACTGTTTTCTTCAATAATAGCTCGAGCAGGAACAGAAATAACGTTTTCTTTTTCTTCAGTAGTGATAACTACATTAGCAGTCATTCCAGATTTTAATTTCAAACCATCTTTTTCCATTTCTTTCATTATATTATCAAGATTATCAAACTCAATTACTACCTTGTAATATACTACACCGGAAATTAAGGTTTGGGCTGGTTCAATAAAGCTAACATGACCATATATTTTAAAGTCATCAGAAAAAGCATCAAGAGTTATTTCTGCTCTATCACCAACTTTAACTTTCGATATATTTGATTCTGATATATCAACTTCAATATCAAAATTATTATTAACCAACATCTTTATCATCGCTCCCGCTGCTCCACTATATTGTTCACCAACTTCATAATTAATTTCAGTGATAATACCACTTAAAGGAGCATATATTTTGCTATCCTCTATTTGTTTTTCAATATTATCAAGGGCAGCTTGCGCTTGAGATAGTTGGGCTTGAGCTAAGCTAATATCTTCAGATCTAGCTGGAGCGACAACACTATCATATTGCGCTTGAGCTACTTGACGACCCTTTATCGCTGCTTCTAATCTACTTTCAGCTGCTAAATATTGTTGCTCACTGGAAAGTTTTAAACTATTTAAAGAGTTTAGAGCATTTAATCTAGCATTAGTTAAAGAAACTTCTGCTTGAGATAGAGCATTTTCTGCACTTAAAATTGAAGTATCATATGAGGTAAGGGCGTTTCTGTAAGCGGAAGCAGTTGCTTCAAGTGAATTATTAGCTGTATTTACACTAGTGCTTTGAGAGATCATTGAAGATTTTAAAGCATCAAGTTCAGTTTGAGAAAAGTTAGCACTAGTAATTGTCTTGTTTAGCATTTCGTAGCTTAAATCTAATATTTCTTGCATGTTTTCAAGTAGTGTCCCAAGTGAATTAGATGCTTCAAGAATAGTGTTTTCAGTTTTAGAAGATCTTGCTAAAGATATTTTTGTTTCAACATCAATTATCTCATCATCAATGATATTCATTTTTCTTTTAACATCAACTTTGTAGCTTGTATCTAAAACGGATAACAAGGAATTTAAACTATCATCGTCAAGTATTTCATCAACCGCATTCTGGGCAACTTTTACACTAAGTATTTTGTCATTTAAAGCAATTAGAAGTGAGCTCTTCGCATTTGAAAGATTTTTCTCGGCAGTTTTTTTAGTATTCTCAAGAGCAACTCTAGCACTTTCAACTGCTGATTCAGCATTAGTTGAACTTAGAGAACTTTCATCCATTAAATCATCATAGGTTTTTTGAGCTTGTCTAATATTCTCTCTGATTGACTTCTCTGTTTTCTCTAAGTCTAAACGAGCTGATTCTTCAGCAGTTTTAGCTTGAGCTAAACCTTGATAGCTAATATTTATATCTTCTCTTTGAGCACCAGCAAATACTTTATTCAAATTAGCTTGGGCAATATTTAAACCAGCTTCTGCTTCAGTTTTTCTAAGCATTAAAGAGGAGTCATCAAGACTGGCTAAAAGATCTCCTTCAACAACATTATCACCTACTGACACTTCGATAGCTGAAACCTTTCCATTAGTTTGGAAGTTTAAAGATATTTCTTTAACCGGTTTGATTGTTCCGGTTTCACTAACTGTTTGTACTAAATTATTAGTCTCAGCAATAATAGTTGAATACTCAACATCAGGTTTGGCATTAGCTCGCCAAATAACTATACCGATAATCGCTATTATTGGTAAGCCAAAATATAGAAAGCGTTTCTTTCTTTTTGTCATATTATTTAAATATATTATTTTTTATATCACCCTAATTCTCTCATATATGTACCTAAAAATCAAGAATAGAGGAAGGATAAAAAAGAAAAAGAAACAAAAGAAGAATAAATAAAAGAAGAAAAAAACAAGACCACAGATACATGAATTAAAACAAAAAAGAAAAGCAAAATTAATTACTTCTCTTTTTTATGTATCAATATTTAATATTTTATCTTAAGAATTAAATTTACAATTACTACACATCTTATTCTCTACATCATCTAAACAATAACTCTTCAGTCCGCACCTCTTGCATTTTATATATTTACCAAACCTATCTTTTGCTAATATATAA
>CAZMJW010000159.1:0-2618 GCA_964566915.1 uncultured Gammaproteobacteria bacterium | reverse complement strand
AAGAGCGAGTGACGACGAGCGATTGAGGCGGAAATAACCGCTTCTCCGCAGATTGTAAATAGCCCTGAAATATGGGCTATTTTTGATAGGGAGTTTATTACTTTGAAATAAAATAGTATAATATTTATATAATTAGCTAAATTTATGGAGGAACAAAAATCATTATTAGATCCAAACAAAAGAAGAAAAAGAATATGGATTCTTCTTATTATACTAGTGCTTATTTGGTTTCCAGTATATTTATATATTGTTAAAGGAGTAGACAGATCTCTTTTTATATTCAAAGGAGAATGCTCTTCTTTGAGTAACGAATTATGCAGGAAATCAATTTGGTGTTACGTAACTCAAGTACCAATGCCATGTAATGAGCATGGTGCTTGTCCGGATGCTTTTATGCAAAAATGCGTTTCTAAATGGTAATAAAAGTAATATTTTTCTGTTTTATAACCATTCCAAAACATCCCACCCTCTCCGCAGGAGCTAAAATAAAAACCAAAACGAAAGTTTTGGTTTTTATTTTAGCTTCTTGAAAAGAAGTGAGGGGACTTGAACAAGCGGCGAGCGAGTCTTGAGTCGAGTCGGAAGACGAGGCGAAACGATAAGCCCGAGCTAGCGTAGGGCTTAGCGGCTGGCCTGGACAAGCGAGCTTTTTGCATGAGAGCAAAAAGCGAGGGCGGAAATCCCCGCTTTTATTTTTTAAAATATTATAGTGCTTTTATAATATTAAAATTGATTTTTTTGACTTAAAAAAGTATAATTAACATATTAAAATAAGTAATATTTTTAAAAAATGTCTAGTAAAACAAGTTTAAAATTCATTGATTTTTGTTCCGGAATTGGCGCCGGAAGACTTGGATTGGAGAATTTAGATCTAAAATGTCTTGCTTTTTCGGAAATAGATAAAAAGTCTGAAAAAACCTATAGAAAATTTTTTGGAGAAGAAGAAAAAAACTTTGGAGATTTGATGAAAATTAAAACAAAAGAGCTTCCCAATTTTGATATAATGATAGCCGGTTTTCCTTGTCAATCCTTTTCTATTAATGGTCAAAGAAAAGGCATGAAGGATGAACGTGGTCAGATTATTTACGGCCTTATCAGAATTATGAAAGAAAAAAATCTAAAATATTTTATTTTAGAAAATGTTAAAGGCTTGGTTAACCATGATAAAGGCGAATCATTAAAAATTATATTAAAAGAATTAGACAAAGCAGGGTATAAAGTTTTTTACAAAGTTTTAAACAGTCTTAATTATGGAGTTCCTCAAATGAGAGAGAGAATTTATTTTGTTGGCGTGAGAAAAGATTTAGTTAAAAAAAATAAAGAATTTTTTTGGCCAGAACCCATTAAAACCCCTAACGTTAAAAATTATTTAGCAGATAAAGAAAAATTAGAGTTTGATAAAAATCATAAGTCTTATAATACTTTTATAAAATATTTAAATAATAAATATAATAAAAATAAACACGAAATCGAAAAGATATTAGAAAAAGATAACATTGTCGTTGACACAAGACAGTCCGATTTAAGACTATATAATGGATGTGTTCCGACGCTAAGAACAGGAAGACATGGAATAATGTATGTAAGAAATAACAAATTTAGAAAGCTATCCGGCTTTGAAGCTCTTCTTTTGCAGGGTTTTCCTAAAACAATAGCGAATAAAGCGAAAGGTCAAATAACCGATTCTCACTTATTAAGTCAGGCGGGAAATGCTATGACAGTTAGCACTATACAGTTAGTAGGTCAGAGTTTATTAAACTTTATAAGTGATTAAAAAAATATGCCTAAAGTAAACTTAGTAGAACGCGGATCTCAAACAGCTAAAAATGGATTTAAAAATGAGGCAGATGTTATAAAAAAATTTAACGCCTGGAAAACCGATACAATGGCGAAGGCATGGCTAAATGCTATGGGATATACCATCGCTAATATTGAATATGTAAAGGCAATGAAGATTGTAGGTAGCTATAAGTCAGATGTTCAAGTAAGAATAAAAATTGTTATTAAGCTAAAACTACAGGAGGACATTCAAAATTTGCAAGTAAAATTAGTTAGCAATCCCCAAGGATTTAATCAAATAGATAAAAGATGGGTGGATAAATATGCAGATCTTTGGGGTATACCAAAAGATATTATTGAAATATTAAAAAAATTTACTGGAGAAATAAAGCCAAAACCAAAAAAGGGTTTAAAGGATAACAGAAGAATGTTTTTAAATGAGATGGATGAAATTTCTCAAATGAAGTTATTGAGCTTTGTTGAGCAAAACAAAGTTTTAATTATTTCTGATTTATTAAAAGGACGTGGTGAGTTTTCCGCTGATTGGGTTTTAGTTATTTTAAAAACAGATGGAAAAGTAAAATGGGCTCTAAAGTCTATAAATGAAGTAATGAATCTTTATTCCCAGGGAGTTATTAGAATTTCTGAACAAGGTAGTTTAAAGATTGGAAAAATTGGCATGCAAAGAAAGGGTGGCGATGGTGGTCGTGATAGTGCCAATATGCTTCAATTTAAAATTAATCCAGTTGAAATTTTTAATATTTAAAATTAAAGAAGCATGTAAAATAAATTTTATAGTTGTTGGTTTTATAATCTTATCGTGTTATCTTGTTGTGGTA
>CAZMJW010000158.1:0-2632 GCA_964566915.1 uncultured Gammaproteobacteria bacterium | reverse complement strand
ATAATCATAAATAAATCTTTTAACGCATCTCGTAAGGCACTCAAAGTGGCTGAGCACTTCAAGTTAGAACTATTAAATCTCTAATATCTGTAATGCTTGCTCAAGCATTTTTATTTTTTCTTATTCTACGCTCTTCGTGCATGTTTTTATTATAACAAAAAAGTGACAAAAGTGACACTTTTTTCGATTTTTAAACTCACCCAATAAAATCATCTCTCTTCATTATTGATGAATATTCTTCAACGCTATGATTTAACTTCTTTTCAATAATGTCTTTTTTTATCGCAACAAAATCAAGATTAAATTGATTGTATGCTGCCCAAAATAAAAATTTAACAATCCTTTCTGAGTTTTCCCTAACCTCTAAATCTTTTGTAGTAATAGTTTGATAAATCCAACTATTTATTTTTCTATCTATTTCCAATAATAACTTATTAAGATCTTTTTGAGGAACTTTTTCCATCCTGGCAAACGGCAATGTCCATGCAAAAAAAATATCTTGCTGATCATCAATGCTAATACTTTTATTTATTTCCCATACCGCCTCTGGAATGCTTTTTCCCTTATTTAAAATATTTTCATAAAAACTTAAGGCGCAATTTTCTGCAACACCATTTTTAATAGACCATAATGTTCCAATATACGATCTAACACCTCCCCCAAGAAAAAAAGTTGAAATTTCTGACCACGACCAACAACTATTATTAAAAATTACTGGAGCGTTCTGGCTAGCAATACAATGAAAATTACCCTGATGTGGTCCATTAGTACATGATATAACAGAAGAATCTATAATAGGATCTGAAATAGGTGTTCTTCTCTTGTTTTCATCTCCTTTTTTATTACGCAACGCCTTAATCATATCATCATAAATAAATTTATCTATTTTTTTATCCTCTAATTCCTTTGACATCCAAATACACCCATCAAATTTTAAAAAAATTTGCTTTATATAAACAGAAATCTTATCTTCTTTTTCTAGGGGCATTGCTGAAAAAGTTACTACCTCATAATATTCTAAAATATGTCCACCTCCTTTCCTATCTTTAAAAGCCAATTTAACATGATTCCCTACTGTTTTTATATTTCCATGACTAGAAATATGCAAAACATCGTAAGGGAAAAAAGAGACATAGTTTTCTAAATTAGAAGATGTTGCATTTTCAGAAAATAATTCGATAGGAAATATATTATTTTTAATAAAAATATCACTTAATCTTTTTGGCTCAGAATTAATAAATTGCTGTATAGAAAAAGATACAGCTATCCCTAAAGTCTTTTTACTATAAAGTATTGTATTAATAATAACGATATCTTCTCTTATGTGTTTATGAACATAACAAAAAGGTATCGGATTTTTCAAAATTAGACCATATGGCAATCCATTTGTAAAAAAAGTTGCTGTCTTATAATCATTAAAATTAACATCACCCACTCTTATGTTTACCAAATTTTTAATTACGTTATAAGAAGCAATTTTCTCTCTTTTTTTCCATTTATAAATATGTTTACTAACTCTTTTTAGTAAATGACGTTCTGTATCATCGATGTAAAGAATATCGGCATTCATGGCATAAGCAAGATTTTCAGCTATAACAGTAGATAAATCTTTTCCATCCTCTATTATAACAATATTATCATGATTTTTATCTTTCAGAGGATACTTTTTTGATTTCTTAAATAACGAATATTTCTTAAGATCGTCTATTGTTGCAATATCCAATTCTTCTATCTTTTCTTTTTCTAAAAAATCCTTAAAATAACTTTTTTGACTATTATTTAGCCCACTGAAAATAACAAATTTAGGATTAATCTGCATAATTGAATTCTTTATATAAGCTGCGTTTTTATTCCCTAAAATATATTGAAAAAGATTATCCTCATCATAATCCACTAATTCTTTTTGATTTTTAGAAACATCTAAAAAATTAAAAACTGCAAAATATGTTCCTTTTTTAATAAAATAAGAACTTATTGTTTTCGCTAAAGAACTACTTTTATCGGTAGAAATACAAACGACTTTATGATTTATCTTAGGAATATTCATTCTACTTTATATAATTTTTCCTTATCTAATATCTCCATTTTTATTAATAATACAATACTTAAGACTATTATCTAATCTTGTACTACTTTTTATAATAACACCAATATCCCCCTCGAATATCTTTTTATTATCTTTTTCAATGTTAATATGATAAGTTCTTACATCTTCTCCAATAATCCTTTTTGTGTGATGTCCCAAAAATCCATTTTTACTTATTTTTCCTGATATTAAATCTTTCATATCAATATCAATCGAATTGTCTTTTTCATCCCAACGCAACATAAATACTACATCTGAAGATTTAATTTCTCCGATATTTAATAATCCATTCTCTTCTACTTTATCTTCCTTGAAATTAAAATCAAAATCAGAATCAATATAATACTCACAATTAAATTTTATTTCACAAATTTCAATCGCTTTATGTTTTAATGTTCTAAATTTTTCTTTATCCATCATTTTTAATAACTCTAACTATTACTCCTCCGATTGAATAATTAAGATACTGTAAATCTTTCTCGTCTAATATAATAGGACTTGTCTTTAATAATGATTCAGATAATAATCTTATCTCACCATCTTTCC
>CAZMJW010000157.1:0-2653 GCA_964566915.1 uncultured Gammaproteobacteria bacterium | reverse complement strand
TTTTTTAATTCATTTTATGTATTTATTATAGCAGAGATAAAAGGGAAAAGCAACTACTATATTTTGGCATTTGTTATTTTTTTTATTTTGTATTACCCTTAATAAGGTAATAAAAACATATGAAAAAAACCAATAAAACAATAATTTTGTCAATAATAGTCTTAATTCTTTTAGCTATTTTTTTAGTTGTTTATTTTACTAAAAATTCACAAGCTAACGCTTTGGAAAAAGAAATTATAGACAAAACAAATGAACAGAAAGAAGACTTAGTTGAAGAACCTAAATATAATAAAAAAAAGGAAGAAATACAAAGTGGTGATACCTTTGGTAAGGCGGCTAGTAGGGCGGGTTTAGATAATGATTTAATAAACGAAATATATAATGCAAGCTTAGAAATATATGATTTAGCCAAAATAAGAGCTGGTTATTTTCTAGAATTTAATTATGAAAAAAATAGTGATAAATTAGTAGAAATGATTTATAAAATTGACAGTGAAGAAGAGTTGTATATAGATTTACAAAAAGATTCTTTGGATATAGAAATAAGAAAAATACCTTATCAAATAAAAGTTGTTAATTCAGAAGGGACAATTAATACTTCCTTATACGAAGAAGCTATAAGTCAAGGAATAGACGAAAGAGCAATTATTGCTATGGCTGACGCTTTTCAATGGAGCATTGATTTTGCTATGGACCCACGAGTAGGGGATACTTTTAAATTTGTTTATGAAAACCTATATTTAGATGGTGAATATGTAAGACCGGGAAAAATACTTGCAGCTCGATATGTGAATGTTGGAGAAGAGTATGAGGTGTATTATTTTGAGGAAAATGAAGATAATAAAGGATACTTTGATAAAGAAGGCAACTCAGTTCAGAAAATGTTTTTAAAAGCTCCGGTAGCTTTTAAGTATATTTCCTCGGGTTTTACCACCGGACTTCGCTATATTGAAGCTTTTGATGTTTCAACCGGTCATAGGGCTATAGATTATGCGGCTGCTATTGGTACTCCAATTAGAAGTGTTGGTGATGGGACAATCACCTTTGCCGGTTGGAACGGTTCTTATGGATATATGGTTAAGGTAAGACATAATGGTACTTATTCAACCAATTATGCTCATATGTCAAAGATGGCTGTTAAAGCAGGAGAGAAAGTAAAACAAGGTGATATAATTGGTTATGTTGGTTCAACTGGTTTTTCAACTGGTCCACATCTTCATTATGAAATGGTTAAAAATGGAGTTAAAATTAATCCACTCCTTGAAGTACTACCACCAGGTGAACCGATAAAGGAGAAAAATAGAGATAGATTTTTTAAGGAAATAGAAAATTATCAAAATACTTTAAGAAATTAGAAAAAGATCCCAGCTTAAAACTGGGATTTTTTTTATATATAGGTTAAACTAAGAGTAAACAAATTAATTATAAAATTATGAATAAGGAAAAAATATTAGTAAGCGGAGGAGCGGGCTTTATCGGTTCTAATTTAGTCGATTCTTTAATTGAATTGGGTTATGAAGTTTTAATAATCGATTCTCTTATTTCAGGAAAAAAAGAATATATAAATCCCAATGCTAAATTTTATCAAGTAGATATTTTATCAAATGAACTAGAAAATATATTTATTCAAGAAAAACCGGATTATGTTTTTCATTTAGCAGCTCAAATTGAAGTATCTAAATCAATGAAGGATCCTTTAAAAGATGCCGAGATAAACCTAAAAGGCGGTTTTAATATTTTAGAAAATTGTCGTAAATATTTAGTGAAAAAAATAATCTTTTCTTCAACTGGCGGAGCCATTTATGGAGAAAGTGAGATTATACCAACTCCAGAAAGTTATTCAACAAATCCCCTATCATTTTATGGTATTCATAAACTATCTTTTGAAAAATATTTAAAATGCTATAATAACGAATATGGTCTTGATTATGGAATATTACGTTTTTCTAATGTCTATGGACCAAGACAGTTTAAAGGAGGGGAGGCTGGAGTAGTGGCTATTTTTATCGATAATGCTGTTAATGGTAAATCTAGTATTCAATATGGAGATGGTAATCAAACTAGAGATTTTGTCTATGTTGATGACGTTGTTAGAGCTTTAGTTTCTTGTCTTAAAATAGATTGTCGTCAAGAAATAAACATTTCCTATGGACAAGAATATACTCTTAAAGAAATTGAAAAATCAATTGAAAAAGCCCTGGGAAGAGAAATTGAGATTGTTGAAAAAGAAGCTAAGCCAGGAGAACAGAAAAGAAGTTGTTTAGACAATACGCTAGCAAAAAAAATATTGAATTGGGAGCCTAAGATAGATTTAGAAGAAGGTATAAAAAGAACTATTGATTGGGCTAAAAATAAAAAACAATAAATATATGAAAAAAACAATTATTGCTAATTGGAAAATGAATCTTTCTATTAAAGAGTCTTTAAGTTTAGCTAAAAAAGTAAACAAGATTTCTACCACAAACGATATTATTATTTGTCCTGATTTTTTAAGCCTCGTTTATATTAAAAATAAGCTAAAAAAAATAAATTTTAAGCTTGGTGCGCAAAATTGTGCTCCAGATTCATTTGGTTCCTATACTGGTGAAGTATGTGCTAAAAATTTAAAGAATATTGGAGTAAGACAGGTAATAATTGGACACAGTGAAAGAAG
>CAZMJW010000156.1:0-2671 GCA_964566915.1 uncultured Gammaproteobacteria bacterium | reverse complement strand
TTTGTTTTTTATATTGTAAATTAAATAAAGTTGTAATTAGTTCATTGTTCTGGTCAGCTTTCTTTATTTCCTTGAAGTTCTGCCATTTTACATTTTCTTGCATAACCTGCCAATAAATAGATTTTTCTATTTCCATATTGTCTCCAGAAGGTATTTTATCTAAAATCTTAGCTTCTTCGTCATTAACTATTTCAAACCCTCTTAAATTTCCATCCCAAGCAAGGAATGTAGCCCAATTTGGATAAGCTTTCTTTTTACCAGCTTGTATGTGGTAAATTCCAGGTTTGTCTTTTGATTTAACATTCTTTCCATCGTATTTATTTATAAACTCTCCTAAATCACTTTCTAAATCTAAATGAACATAAGCACCAAAACCACTCCATCCGAATAACTGCTTATCCATATAATCCATAGTGACATAGAATTTTCCGTTATCACCCCATTTAGCTGAATAAGAGTTTTGCATTATATAAACTTTTTTTCCGTAATAGTTTAAATCATAACCAATTATTACAATATAATGTCCTCCAACTGAATAACCTAAAGCCTTTTCAATTAACCAAGGAGCTTTAAATCCACCACTTTGATTGAACCCTGAATACCAAGTCATTGCACAACCAATTATTTTTCCTTCATCGAGTTGTTTTAAAACGTCATTTCTATCTTCGCAACTCCAATAACTTTTTATTTTATGTTTTTCAGCTTTAGTATAATCTATTCCACCAGTTGAATAACTATCCCAGTTGTAATGACCGATATCAGGCATATCTTTTTCTTCCATAACTCCAAATTCTTTGAGAACTTTCATTCCAGCCTTTACATCACTCCAACCATTACCACTTAAATAACCTTTTAATCTTGCATAACGAACCATTGATTTAACTGATAAAATAACTCCTTCATCTGGTTCTTTTGAAACACAAGTTCCATTATATACACAAGTATTTAAAACACTTTGGTCTTTTATGCTTAAAGTTTTATTTATGTGTAATTGGTGCTTAGGCTCATAAGCTTGACCAAACACTTTTCTCCAAAGAGAACCAACTTGAAAATCTCTTGGGTCTTTTTTGCTAGGCAATAAACCAGATTTTTTGTATTTGCCAACAACAAAAGAAGGAAAATGTTTGATTTTAAATTTGATTTGCTGTAAATCCATATATGAATTTTTAATTTTTAAATTAGTGGTATATAGCAACCACTGGTGCTATGGTTTCCAATTCTCTGGAGAAATAAATTTGTTATTAGTAAACCACATCTTGTCGAGATACTTATGTATCTCTTTTGGAGTCATATTACCAAATAAATGATGATATGCTCTGTGATAAGATAATGGAACTACCTTTAAATTATTCTCCTTTCCACCACCTTTACTTCTTGGAAGTATGTGATGTTCCTGATACTGCTTGTCTAACTTTCCCATTACATACGGTTTTTTATAAAGAACTATTTACTATTATTTCTTAAATAAATATTTATATTTTGAACACCAGCTTCAATGTTGTCTAACTTTTTTTCCATTGAATTAAATTCAATTCTAGTTGGTGCATCTTTTTTTATAATTTCGTTAACCTGATTAGAAAGATTTCCAAGCCAGAAAAAACCAGCTAATAAAGTTATGACGAAGCTTATTGGCAATAATAATTCCTTTGTTATATAACCAGCATATTTAATCATAGGTTTATTTTAAATTAATTCCAAGAGAATTTCCTTTTTCATCGGTTCCTAATTGTTTTAAAATGTAAGAAATAGCTGAAATTAAAGCCACTGTTGAAACAGCTTTCCAGTCTATAATTCCATTTTGCAACTGAGTTAACAATAATGTTAAAATAGCCGAGATTACTGAAACTAACAAGCCTTTGATTAAATCATAGCTGTTTAGTTTAAAAAGTTTTGAGTTCATAGATTTATAATTAATTAATTAATTTATTTGTATACTTTGATTTCTTTCTCTAAAAAAATATCTCCATTGTATCTTTTTACTTTTTTAATTTCCCAAATAGTTCCATTAAACATTTTTAACTTGGCTTCGTAAAATAAACCTTCTGCATATCCAGTTATTTCTATGTTTCCTATTGAATTACTTAATGATTTTCCTTTAATTTCAATGTTCCTTTCATATAATTCTCTAACTTTTCCTTCTAATTCAAGAACCCTATCATCGTTTAAATCTGTATAAGAAATACCTTCTAATTCTAAAAATCTTTCATTGTTTAAAATATCCTTGCCAATAATTTCAATACTATTATCACTTTTGCCTTTTTCTTCGCTAGTTATAATTATTTGCCTTTCACTGTAATTTTTATCAATACCATTTAATTCAATTTTTCTGTTACTTGTTGAACTTCCTTCAACTGGCAATTCAATATTTACTTCATTGCTTGTATTTGCTTTAGTTTCTATTTCAATGTTTCTTTCGCTATTAAAATCTAACTTGCCAAAAGTTTCTAAATTATTTTCATTATTATCAATTTCTTGTCCTTTTAATTCTATATTTCTATCATCTTGATTAATTTCTTTGCCAATTAATTTAATGTTTCGTTCGCCATTAAAGTTTTCTGAAGATTTTAATTCTAAATCTATTTCATTTAAATCATTATTAAAACCAAATATTTCAATATTTACATCTGATTGCTCAATTAATTTACCAGTTGTTTCAATGCTCTTTTCACTT
>CAZMJW010000155.1:1864-2705 GCA_964566915.1 uncultured Gammaproteobacteria bacterium | reverse complement strand
AGTAACAATCATTGCTTTACCTTCTATTGGACGAATTTTGTAGTGATCTATTATATCCTTTGCAATCTTTTTAATTCTATCAGGAGACCCCACCACTTCTTCAAGTACAGCCCATTCTTTATGTAATTTTGCTTTTTCATCTGGAATTATTTCCCCTAATAAATCATCAAACTTACTATCTATAAATTTATCGGCAAGATGAAGAGGAATTAATCTTCCTTCATAAAATATAGGAACAGTTGCCCCATCTTTTACTGCCTGACTAATTTTATATGAACTGATAACTGGACCGAAAACTCTCTCAGTATCCTTATCTTTATTTGAAATTGGAGTTCCTGTCACACCAAAAAAACTAGCCTTGGGTAGTGCCTTTCTCACCTTACCTGCGAGCATGCTGTATTGAGTACGATGTGCTTCATCAGCAAGAACGATGATATTCTCTCTTTCTGAAAATTCCCCTAACTCATCATCATAATCTTTAAATTTATGAATTGTTGAAAATATTAATCTACTTGCTCCAGTATTTAATTCTAAAATATATTTTCTTAAATCTAATATCGAATCTGCTTGTTTTGCTAGTTCGTTATAGCCAACTCTTTTAAATAGACCATAAAGTTGAGTGTCTAAATCTTCGCGATCAGTCAAAAATACATATGCAGGGCTTTTAAGTTCTGGAATTGTTTTTGTTTTGTTAACATAGAAAACCATAGATAAAGATTTTCCAGATCCCTGAGTATGCCAAAAGACTCCTATTTTTTTATCATTACCAGTTATAGATTTAATAGTATTTTCTATTGTTTTATTTACTCCATAATACTGATGATATAAAGCCATCTTTTTT
>CAZMJW010000155.1:0-1854 GCA_964566915.1 uncultured Gammaproteobacteria bacterium | reverse complement strand
GTCACCATCAGCTTCAAAAACAATGAAATTTTTAATAACATCTAATAATCTTTCTTTATCAAATAACCCACGAGAAAGAACTTCTAATTCTGTTTTTCCTTCTGAGTCATTTTCTTTCTCAATCCCCTTCCATGTTCCATATCTCTCCCATGATGAAGAAATTGTTCCATGTTTTGCATTAGTTAGATCACTTATACAAATAATTTGATTAAATAAGAAAATTTTAGGAATTTCTTTTTTATAATATTCTATATCTCTATACGCTTCTCCAATTGAAGCTTGCTCACGAATAGGACTCTTGAGTTCAAAAAGACCAATTGGAAGACCGTTAATAAAAACAACAGCATCAAATCTACAAACATTATTTAAACCCTGAACAGTATATTGGTTTATGATAGTGAATTCATTTTGTTCTACATTATCTAAATCTATAAGTTTTACAAAATCACTCTTTTCTTCCCCGTTTTCTCTCCATGAAGTTTTCTTTCCATTAGTTACCCAAGAATAAAATTCCTTATTCCCGAGAATTAGATCTTCATTAGAATATTCTGAGACTTCTTTAGCAACTCTTTCAGCTTGTTCTGTAGGTAGAGTTGGATTAATTCTTCTTATCGCACCAAGAAGCTTGTCTTTCAATACAACTTCTCTAAATCCTTCACGTAGAGCATTAGATTGCCCAGGATTTACATCTGAACCTTTAAAATACTCATAGCCCTGATTTTGAAACCATTCTATAAGTGACTGCTCTGTTAAATTGTTTTCATTTAATTCATTCATAATAATTAATTTTGTGGATCAAATCCTTTCTCTTTAAAAAGTTCTTTAATATATTCCTTAAATTCATCATTTTTATTTATTTTTAGATGCTGAATGATTTCTTTTCCTGCATTTGTGAATTCATAACATTCAGGGAAATTCCATTTTTCAAAATCTTTTGTTGCTTTAAAAATTAAATTTTCACCATAATAATTTAAGGCGAGTAATTCGTCTTTTTTAATGATAATTGAAGTTACATAACCACCAGACTGTATGAGCCCTAAATTTTGAAGTTCTAAAAAATCTGTATAATTTACTTTTAATTTAGCTCTTAGGTTAGATGTTTTTTCTTTAATATTAAAAAAATCTCTAAAGAATCCACGCCCTGCCAAATAAAAGGTTGCAAAAAAAGATAATTTTTCTAAATCCTTTTTACCTAATGATTTTAATATTTGAAGAGTACTCGTTGAGTAAGTACCTGGTACGTTATACTCACCAGCAATAATCTTCGCGATTAATTCCTGCACATCTTTATTAGAAATTTCTTTTGAATGTTCTAATAACCCCCAAAAAAGGTCATTATCATTTGATATATTATTTTCCTCAGTTATATATTTTGATGCCTCCTTAAGAGTATTACCAAAATTTTCGTACTGTCTATTCATTTTTATTGCTTCTGCTTGAAGCCAAAGAGGTTTTTCAACTTCTTCCCATTTAGATAAAACCTTATCTCCTTCAACTTGAGCTTCGGCTTTTAATCTTGCGATAGACTTACCAAAAAATTTTAAAGCTATCAATTCAGAAAAGCTTGCAACTGGTTTTGATGCTGTTTGTGTTCCAAGCTCAACTAATTCTTTGGTAATTAATGGGTCCATAATTTTAAATTAATTTTGCTAATAATAAATCTCTCTGCGACTTTAGAAAAATATTTTCTTTTTCTAAAAAGACCTTTCTATTAATAAGGGGTATAATTTTGTTTGTATATTCATCGCTAATATTTGTGGGTGGAATAACAAAATTTTGTTGCTCAAATTCTGGCCAATGTCCTTTATATTCTGACATTTTTATTTTATCTTTAGTTAAAAAGTAAACAAATAA
>CAZMJW010000154.1:2420-2720 GCA_964566915.1 uncultured Gammaproteobacteria bacterium | reverse complement strand
TGGATTCAAATATACGGATTTCATTCTTGGGCAACAACAGCTTTAATCATTGCGGTTGTTGGTTGGATGCCTATGCTTTTAGGTGGCGATAGATTTAATGAAAATGTAATGGCATTAAATTTACCGACAATAACTCAGACTCTGATGACTATTTCTATGATTGGATTATTAATTTCAGCAGTTATATCTTCTTTATTATTACCAAAAAAACCAAAAAATTATGGCTTTTTTAGAACTATAAAGTTATTTTTTGAATGGATATTTGTTCCAGTTTCAATTATAATTTTTGGCGCTATACCC
>CAZMJW010000154.1:2000-2410 GCA_964566915.1 uncultured Gammaproteobacteria bacterium | reverse complement strand
CTCGTTAATTATATAATTATGTCAAATAAATATAATTTATCTCCAACTGAAAAATTAAATTACGTTGAAAAAGGAAGCGTTAAAGGACAGGGTCTTAAAATTTTTAAACAATTAAGTTTTTCTTTTATTATTATAGTTGTTTTGATTCTAATTATTATACCTTATTTAAAAAATCATAAAAAAAGACAAGATCTTAATAGCGAAATTGCTAAAGTACAGGAAGAGATTATTAGATATGAAAAATCCAACGAAGATTTAAAGGGCCTGCTTTCTTATTTAGACTCCTCTCAGGCTGTTGAGGATAGAGCTAGAATTAATTTAGGATTACAAAAAGAGGGAGAAAATGTTGTAGTTATTAAAAGAAAAGAAGTGATTTCTGATAATCAAACAATCTCCCAAAAAGATTTAGA
>CAZMJW010000154.1:0-1990 GCA_964566915.1 uncultured Gammaproteobacteria bacterium | reverse complement strand
AGAAGATATTTCTAATTTTAAAAAGTGGATTAAGTATTTTTTTGAAAATTAATTTTAAAAATAATGTTTAGAAATTATATAAAATTTTTGTTTATTTTTTTGTTTATTTTTTTAGCTTCAGCAACTCTTGCCGAGGATTCAAATTCTAATTTAGATGAAAATTATTCCAAACGAACAAGAAAATCTTCTAGGATTTTTTTAGATAAAGAGACCATTGCCAAGGGTTACACAGTTAAATCATCTGACGATGTTTTAAAATTATCACTTATACCTGGAATTTTATCTGAGGATACCGAGATTTTGATTGAGGAAATTTTTGATGATGAGATCGCTCTTCCTTGGAATTTAAAAAAAGAAAGCTCTGTTTTACAATTTGAATTCAAAAATAAATTAGCCTATGACAATCATAAGCCTTTTTATATTCAATTTTCCTATGATCAACTAGGCTCAAATTTAAAACAAGTATTTTTTTATGATAAAAATTTTAATGCTTGGAGGCCCTTACCTACTTGGGATTTTCCTAAGGAGAAATTTGTAAGATCTTTAATTCATTTACCATTTGCTAGAATCGCTATTTTTTCTTATCCAGAAATTTTATCAACAGGAAAGGCTAGTTGGTATAAATATAAAAATGGAAACTTTTCTGTTTCAACAGATTTTCCTAAGGGCTCATTAATACGTGTTCATAATTTAGATAATAAAAAATTTGTTGATGTTGTGATTAATGATTTTGGCCCTGATAGGTCTGTTTTTCCAGATAGAATATTGGATTTAGACTATGAAGCTTTTAAAAAAATAGCGGACAAAAGAGATGGATTAATAAATATTTCAATAGAACCTCTCAAAGTTTCTAATGGTATTTTTAATTCTAATATTCTGATTAATAGATTTTCTTTTGTTGAGCCACAGATAGAGTCAGCTTCAGCTATTTTATTAAGAGAGAGTGATATGTCAATTATTTTAGAAAAAAATTCTGAACAAGCAATGCCAATAGCTAGTTTGAGTAAAATTTTTTCTGTATATACTTTTTTAAACGAGGCAAATAATAAAAATAGAATGGATGAGATAGTTAAATACAGCACTAATGACGAAAAATATAATTATCAGTATTTTCCTAAATGGCAAATAGCTCAAATTAGTTTAAATGATGGAGATTCTCTTTCAATAAGGGATCTACTTTATTCTGCAATGGTTAGGTCTGCCAACAATGTTGTTGAGAGCTTGGTTAGATTAAGTGGTTTAAGTAGAGATGATTTTATTAAAAAAATAAATAGTTGGGCTAAAGAGAATGGAGCAAGTTCTGTAAAAATAAATGAACCAACTGGTTTAGATAAAAATAATATAGCATCGGCCAGGGACCTTGCTTTTTTATCAGTAAAAATTTTTAATGAGGAATTAATTAAAGACTCCAGTGTTAGCAAGAGTTATCGATTTGTAACTAGAAATGACAACTCTTTAAAATTGCGCTATAATAGCAGTGATTTGGTGTTAAATAATAATTATAAAAATTTTAAAATAATTGGATCAAAGACTGGGTATCTTGATTCTTCCGGTTATTGTTTAATAACAAGAGCAGAAATCAATGGAGAAAAATTTATCGCAGTTATTTTAAATGCTAGCTCTCGAGAGAATAGTTTTAGAGAAACACTAGATTTATTTAATTATGCTTTTTATAAAACAAAAAATTAATTAGTTTTTTATGATTAAACTTATTGGAGTTAATAAAGCTTATAAAAATAAAATACAAATATTAGAAAATGTAAATTTGGAAATTGAGGCTGGAGAATTTGTTTCTATTGTTGGTCAGTCTGGAACAGGTAAAACAAGTCTAGTAAAAATTTTAATTGGTGAAGAGCTTGCAAATTCTGGAAAAGTTTTTGTAGGAGATTGGGATATTACTAAAATTGGCAAAAATGAAGTTCCTTATTTAAGGAGGCAAATTGGTGTTATTTTTCAAGATTACCAGCTTATTATGGATAAGTCTGTTGAG
>CAZMJW010000153.1:0-2740 GCA_964566915.1 uncultured Gammaproteobacteria bacterium | reverse complement strand
CTCCCATTCTTGAGCCATCTTAAGACATTTGCTTAGCACGATTAGATGATTATTAATAGTCTTATTGGATAGGCCTGATTGTATCTTTTTAGCTTTATAACTTTCAACATCAAGATTGCTAATTTGATCTAATGGTTTATTACCCAGAAAAGGGTTGAGGTGGGCTCTTAGCACGCATTGTTTATTAATTTGTTCTGAGTATTTATTGTTAGTCTTAACGTAGACATCAAACCATTCTTTTGAGAATTCTTTGAAAGTTTTAATCTCGACCTGTAACCTTGCTGGTTCGGGATCAATAGGCTCACCACGGGCTAATTTTTGCCTTATAAGGGCTTCATACGCTTTAGCTCCGGCAAGGCTATTCTCGGGACTAACTTTGCGATATCTGACCCTATTGCACCTAAAACCTATCCAATATTTATTGCTTCGTTTAAATACGCTCATATCATTTGATTGGTTCAATACGGACATCGCCTAAATACTTCTCAATATCAACCGTTGAGAATCTAAGATTGCCGCCGATTTTATAGAAAGGCAGTGTTCTTTTGTCTACAAGGCGGTAGACAGAAGTAGGGGATAGCTTGAATAATCGAGCTAATTCCCTTGGTGTTAATAAGTTGTCCGCAGAACCAGTGTTCATTTAGGTTTTTAAGGGGCAATATAGGGCAAGTCTAAAGTGTTTAGACTTGTGGGCGATATTGATCCTAGCATGTTTTAAGGAGAAATTAAATATTATTATCTATAAATATATTATTAACTAAGCTCTTTTGGCCTATTAATATAGGGCTTAAACATTTCATTTTTAACATAATTTATAATATATGAGCTTCTTGCTTCACGATTTGTTTCAGGATCAACAACCATATTATTACTAAACATTCCCATGGATTTGCCAATTGCAACGAGGGCTTGTAATTTTATTCCGTCTGATTTAGAATTTTCGGCTAGATTTTTTAAGTTGCTTAAAACATAATCAGTGTCTAATTCAAGAACGCTAAATCGCTTCCGCAAATATTCTTGAACCTGAGCATTTCTTAGTAATTTGCTGGCGTTAACGGCGGCGGTGTTATCATGCAAGTCTTGTCCGTACACTGCCTTATAAGCAACAGTTCCGTTGTGATTATGGATTATATATTGTTCTGCGAATATAATTCGCTTGTCAGTAGTTTTGGACTTATTAATTTTATTTAGCATCTTATTACTTGTTATTTGTTTGTTAGAATATTATTAATAAGTAAATTTGTTTAATATTAGTTAATTGCGGATATGTGTTAATAAATTTGGCCAGAAGAAGGTGGTTGCTTCTTGGTTTATTTGAAACCAAGAACAGACTTCTTGTTAACTTGTTAAGCTATATATAGATATTAATAAGTAACAAGCTAGCTTTTGGTTAAAAAATAAAATTTTGCTCGGCCTTTTTGACTGGAGTCAATCTTTTTTTCTTTAACTAACTCTTTTAGGGCTAATCTTAAATTACTGTTACCCGCTTCTGATTTTTCTTCTAAGTCTTTAAAGGTTGCTCCAGTCATGTTTTGCAGCTCGTTAATAATATATGTCTTTGCTTCTTCTGTCTTTTTTGTTTTTTCTTCAAATTCTCCTAAATATTCCCATTCCATTTTATCGCTAGTTATGTTGTTAAATACTTTAAATGATATTTTTCCGTCTAATCTATTAGAATTTCTAGCTTTTTCTTGACTAACTGTAGCTTCTAAAACCATATTACCGAATTCATCTTTATAGTTTTTACTATCTAGTAAGAGGTGTGACGATACTTTAGCAATTATTTCACTGGATCCACGACTGCTAGATTGGCTTAATTTTTCACCTTTTTGTAGCTTCCTATGATGATGGAGATATATAATTGAAACTTTTATTAATTTTATTAATTTTAAAAACTGTTCATTAACCTTTTTCATCTCGCCAGAGTCATTTTCTTCTGAATTATGAATTTCAGTAAAAGTATCAAAAATAATAACATTATATTTTTTTTCTATTATTTTTGAGACAAGGTAATTAAAATTATCTTCATTTGTTATGGAAATTTTTTGTTCTATTATATAATCAATTGGTATGTTTGTGTTGATAATTTTTTTAAATCTTGAAGCGACTTCATTTGAGTTCATTTCTTGATCAATTATTAAAACGTTGCCTTTTTCTACTGAATATTTATTAAATAAAGGTAATCCTGAGGCAACATGAAATGCTAAAATTAATGCAAAAAGACTTTTGCCTTTGCCCGAATCGGCGGTTATGGATGTTATCGCTTCTTTTGGGATCAATGGATTAATGATAAAGAATTCCGGCTGGGTTTTATAATCTAATAATTCTTGGCAAGAAGTTATTATAAAGTTGCTTAAATAATTTTTTTTATTGAAACTTTCGAAAGAAATAAAATCTTCAATTTCACCCTTAGCTTCGCAGCAGTTATTTTCACAAAAATATTTTTTAGTCTTAAAATCAAAAATAAGTCCATCTTTTTTAAGACATCTTACGCAATCCGTTTTAATAATGTTTTTTTCATCTTTGAAACGTCGATTTCTAGTAGTAAAGTATTGTATCAGTTCATCTCTTAGTGCCATATTTTTGAATTTATAATTTATTGTTTCAATAATATAACTTTAAATTAGTTAGATATAGGGTTAAGATTAATAAAAATACCGCTATTATTAGCGGTATTTTTATTAATCTATTATTTAACCTATTTTTTTGTTTTTTGTCCCAAAGATCTGTTTATCTTATC
>CAZMJW010000152.1:373-2756 GCA_964566915.1 uncultured Gammaproteobacteria bacterium | reverse complement strand
GCTACTTCTTTAATTCTTTTAGGCGGACATTTTTTAGCCTATTTTCTCTTGCGCAAACTTTTAATAATCAATGGTCTTGGAGGAAACTTAATTTTAATGATGATTTTAAGTTTTTTATTTTTAAGTATTCTTATTTCATCATTTTTAATTCATAAATTCGATAATATATTTACCAGAAGTTATTATTTCTTTTCCGGAGTTTGGTTAGGTGTATTAGTTAATCTAGGAATAATGGCTACGCTTGTTCTTTTAGCTAGACCAATTATTTCTTCTTTTGGATTGATATTTAGTTTAACTCAGGTTAAAATGATATTTTTATTAGGTGTTGTAATTATTTCCAGTCTCGGAATTTATCGAGCATTTTTTCCTCATATTAAAAGTTATGAAGTGTATATAAAAGATTTACCTGACAGTTGGAATAATAAGACAATAGCACATTTATCTGATGTGCATTTGGGTCCAATTTATCGTGAGAAGTATTTGAATAAAATTGTTAAAAAAACCAACAGTCTTAATCCAGAAGCTATTTTTATCACCGGGGATCTTTTTGATGGAATGGAGGCTAATTTTTCTTGGCTCGATGACCCTTTATCTAAATTTGAAACCAAAAAAGGCATATATTATGGTTTTGGGAATCATGATCTTTATCTTGGATTTGAAAAAGCTAAAGAGATATTAGCAGATAATAATGTGGTATTTTTAGACAATAAATTAGTAGAAGTTGATGGTTTGCAATTGATTGGTATTGATTATAGTTTTGAAAACGATTCAAATCTAGAAGAGAAAATTTTAAAACAAGAAGGTTATGATTCTAAAAAAGCCAGTATACTATTATTTCATACTCCGAAGAATATTGATTTAGCTAAGGCAGCCGGAATTGATTTACAATTATCTGGACATACTCATGATGGACAATTATTTCCTTTTAATTTTCCAGCTAAATGGATGCACAAAGGATATGGATATGGATTATTTAACGAAGGAGATTTTTCTCTAATAGTAAATGGTGGGGTGGGAACTTGGGGCCCATCAATGAGAACAACAGCCCGAGCTGAGATAGTAAAAATTACCCTTAAACAGAAAAAATAAAAATTTATGAATATTATTAATTTAGCGGAAGTTTTGAAAGATCAGCCAAAGTTTCGTTTTAAACAAATTGAAAAAGCTTTATACCAAGACTTTGTTGGTAGTTGGGATAATGTTTCTGTTTTACCCAAAGATTTACGGGAAAATTTAAAAGAAATTTGTCCTATTGATATTGAAGCAGAGTTATTTTCTGATAAAAATGGAGGACATAAAGCTTTGATTAAACTTGAAGATGGAGAAGAAGTAGAAACAGTTTTAATAAAACAAAAACACGATAAAGAATATCGTTATACTATTTGCATATCTTCTCAAGTTGGTTGCCCTTTAGCTTGCAGTTTTTGTGCTACTGGGCAAATGGGTTTTAAAAGAAATTTAAGTAGTTTTGAAATAATAGAGCAGGTAATATTTTGGGCCAGATATTTACAAGAGAAAAATGAAAAGATAGATAATATTGTTTTCATGGGAATGGGCGAGCCATTTTTAAATTATGATGAATTTATTAAATCAGTTAAATTTTTAAATGATCAAGAAACATTCAATATCGGCGCTCGTCGTATGTCAGTATCAACTGCTGGAATAACTGAAGGTATTAGAAAATTGGCTGGAGAAAAAATACAAATTAATTTAGCCATATCACTTCATGCTTCAAATGATGATTTACGTTCTGATTTAATGCCTATTGCTAAAAAATATAAGATATTTGATATATTAAAAGAAGTTGATCGCTATATTAATAAAACAAATAGACAAGTAATGTTTGAATATTTAATGTTAAAAGATATAAATGATAGCGATAAAGATGCAGAAAAACTAGTTAAATTAATGAGAAAACCATTATATATAGTTAACTTAATTCCATATAATCCGACTGGTAGATTTAGAGCTTCAAGTGAAAAAAGAATAGAAAAATTTAAAGACATATTAGAACAAAATGGCATATCAGTAACTGTAAGAAAAAGTCATGGATCAGATATTGCTGGTGCTTGTGGACAGTTAAGTAAAAAAAGAAAATAGTATTATAATATATAAAAAATGATATTAAAAAGGACATTAATAATTAATGTCCTTTTGTTTTTTACAAAGCATAATTTATACCAAAAATTATATTTTGCTGTTTTACTTCAAAATCATAAGCAGGCATAAACCATAAATTAAAATTGGTATTAACAACATCAAACTGCATAATCGGACCAAGTCCATTGAAGCGCCAAGCTCTTAATCCAATCTTAAAGTCTTGATTGAAGCGATGCCAGGCTGTTATATTATACCAATAATTGTCTTGACCATTCCCTTTTTC
>CAZMJW010000152.1:0-363 GCA_964566915.1 uncultured Gammaproteobacteria bacterium | reverse complement strand
TTCTAAAAGAGCAATCAATAAATTTTTTTCGGCAAACAAACAGAGCATTCCACCGGCTCTAAGCGGTCTTTCTTTTTGTTCAAGTCCTAAACTTAAACCCCAAGTCATCCAATCAAAACTTCTTTTGTAAAAACCAATTTGAACTTCAGCCCAGCTTGGGTTAACTAAAGTGTAGTAGTTTAAGCCAAAAGTCCCATCTTGATTAAGTGCTTTGGTATTAGCAATGATAACGGTTGGGGTTAGGTTTTCTTTAGAAAAATTTGTGAAAACCGAGATTTGTCCAAAAAGATGAACCGAGAAAACAAGCGCTACTAAAAATACCAATAACTTTTTCATTTCTATAATTTTTAAGGTTCTTTAATT
>CAZMJW010000151.1:0-2765 GCA_964566915.1 uncultured Gammaproteobacteria bacterium | reverse complement strand
GAGATGTATTTAAATTTTTTCCCCAAATAGGCAAATTATTATATGAATTTGCCGTGTATATTGTTGAATCAATGGCCTGGATATTCTTTATAATTGTAACTGTTGCTACGGTTATTGTTTGTTTGGTTCCGGGTTTAATATTATTTGCTGGTGATAAACTTTTTTCATCATCACCTCTTAAAAAAAATTCAAGAATTTCTCTTGAAAGTATCTAATCTTATAAAGGGTTTCTCCAGAAATCCTTTTTTTAATATTTAATTAATTTAAATATTATATTTGTTTTTAATTATTCAATTATATTAAAACGAAATAAATAAAAAAAGCGCCCATACTTTTGATGGGCGCTGGTTAATACTTTTTTCCTTTGTGCTTTTTGCACTTCTTTTTGAAAGACCTCCTTTTTTAGAGTTTTTCAGACCCCGGACCAAAATCATTCGGTGCTTTTTTGCCAATCGATGATCGCCAGGAGGTTCTTCCTTTTTTTACCTTAATCCTAATTGGATTTCCAGAGAATGGTCTAAGAATTAGACTTAAACCAAAATCTAGGCTAGGAAAAACGCTACACATGATGAAACTATCTTATTTTATTTTTATTTTTTTGTCAAGTTGTCAAAGAAGCTTGTATGAGTTAAAATTAATTAAGTTAAGATTGATAATTATTTAAGATATTTTTAATAACAACTACATGTCATTTGTTCACCTTCATAACCATAGCCACTTTTCATTACTAGATGGTTTAACCAAATTAGATGAGTTAGTTAATTCTGCTAAAGAACAAGGTTCACCTGCGGTTGCTTTAACTGACCATGGAACAATGTATGGGGTCATTGAATTTTATCAAATTGCTAAGAAAGCTGGTATAAAACCAATTATTGGCATTGAAGCCTATTTAGCTCCAGGATCAAGACATGACAAAAACACTAGAGAAGATGCTAGAAGTAGGCATCTTGTTTTACTGGCTAAGAATGAAACTGGTTATAAAAATTTAATAAAATTAACATCGATTGCTCATCTCGAGGGTTTTTATTACAAACCAAGAATAGACTGGGAAATTTTAAAAGAACATAGTGAAGGACTAATTGCTCTATCTGCTTGTTTGGCTGGAGAAATACCAAGATTAATTCAGAATAAAAAATTTGATCAAGCAAAAAAAAGAATTAAAGAATATAATGAATTGTTTGGTCAAGATAATTTCTACTTAGAGATTCAAGATCATCCTGAACTTGATGTTCAAGATGAAGTTAATAAAAAATTAATTGAATTCTCAAAAGAACTCAATGTTCCTTTGGTAGCTACTAACGATGTTCATTATTTTAAATCTGAAGATGCGGTTGCTCAAGATATTTTATTATGTCTTCAAAACAAAAAAAAGATATACGATAAAGATAGAATGACCATGATTGGAAAAGGAGACTATTCCTTTAGAACTAATAAAGAAATGATTAAGGCTTTTAGTCATGTACCTCAAGCAATAGAAAATACTTTAAAGATAGCAGACATGTGTAATTTAGAAATTGATTTAGGTCATACCGAATTACCAGTTTTTGAGGTGCCAAATGGTTTTGATGAATATAGTTATTTAAGAAATATTTGTGAAACAGGTTTAAATGAAAAATATAGTATAAAAAAGGATAAAAAAAATAATTGGTATGTGGAAGATGAGAGTAAGTTGCCAGTAAATTTTAATGTAGAAGGTATAATAGAAAGATTTGAATATGAACTTGGGGTTATTTCTAAAATGGGTTGGCCTGCTTACTTTTTAATTGTGGCAGACTTTGTTAAGTGGTCAAGAGATCAAAAAATTGTTGTTGGTCCAGGAAGAGGAAGTGCGGCTGGTTCTTTAGTTTGTTATTTAAGTGGTATTACTAATCTTGACCCTTTAATTTATGATTTATTATTTGAAAGATTTTTAAATCCGGATCGTATATCTATGCCAGATATTGACCTTGATTTTGCTGATGCCCGTCGTAGTGATGTCTTAGATTACGTAGCTGATAAATATGGACATGATCATGTCTCTCAAATAATTACCTTTGGAACCATGGCAGCTAGAGCGGCGGTTCGAGACGTCGGTCGGGTTTTAGATGCTCCTTATGAATATTGTGATAGAATATCTAAAAGTATTCCGATGTTTACTAAACTAAAAGATGCTTTAGAAACCGTGCCAGAAGTTAAAGAAATATATCAAGAAGCTGAAGCTAAAAAAATAATAGATTATGCCTTGAGACTTGAAGGTGTTGCTAGACATCATTCAACTCATGCTTGTGGAGTTTTAATTACCCCAAAACCTTTAACTGAATATGTACCTGTTCAATATGCCTCAAGTTCTGATAAAACTATTGTTTCTCAGTATTCACTGCATCCGGTAGAGGATTTAGGACTTTTAAAAATGGATTTCTTGGGTTTAAAAAACTTAACTATTATTGAAGCAGCTTTAAGAATAATTAAAAATACCAGAGGAATTGAAATAGATATCGATAATTTAAATCTTGATGATGAAAAAACATATAAACTATTTCAAGATGGAATAACTACTGGTGTTTTTCAATTTGAGTCTTCGGGAATGAAAAGATATTTAAGAGAATTAAAACCATCTGAGTTTGAGGATATTATTGCTATGGTTGCTCTTTATCGACCAGGGCCAATGGAGTGGATCCCAGATTATATTAATGGAAAACATGGTGTAAAAAAAGTTGAATATCTTCATGAAAAATTAGAACCAATTTTGAATAAAACCTATGGTGTAGCAATTTATCAAGAGCAAG
>CAZMJW010000150.1:1020-2779 GCA_964566915.1 uncultured Gammaproteobacteria bacterium | reverse complement strand
TTATAAAAAAACAGGCGTATTACAACCTGTTAGTTCATCTTTGCTCCCGGGGTCGTAGACAAAGTTCGAAAGAGTGTGGCTAAAATTAGATGAGAATTAGGGGTATAATCCAATCCCTATTATAATAATTTAAAAATTTTATCAAACATTGTTATAAAAATTAGTTTAAAACAATTAAAAAGGATTGCCGTGTTTAGCAATCCTTCGTAGAAGATCCTTTTTATATGGTATCTGCTATTAGTTCGACAACATTGGCATGATCCCATTTCTTCGGACACGCTTATCCACATAAATCAACCTTTGACGGTCAGTTCGTAAAACTTAGTCGGAGCCATTCGGAGTTTCGTCTTAATCCTGATGTTATTGAAATAGTATATCTGATTATAAATATTAGCAATCAATTCTCCCTCGCTTTCGAATCTGTTAACATTCCCTAGTTCCAGTTTGTAGTGTGAGAAGAACGATTCCTGGCCGCCGTTTTCCCAGGGGCTACCTTTCCGGCTCATCGAAACAGTTACTCCTAATCTAGCAAGAAAGTCGGCATGTTCTTCGCTCTGATATTCAGAGCCCTGATCAGTATGGAAGTATTGAGGCAAGAGACCTCTTTTTTTAATGGCATCAAGCGCGGCGGATTTAACCAGAAACCGATTATGCCTATTTGATATCGCCGAACCGATTACTTCTCCGGTATAGCTGTCCATCACTGTCGCCAGATATAGCCAGGAACTCCGATATTTTATATAGGTGAAATCCGCTATCCAAACGGCATTAGGTTCCAATATCTCAATCTTCTTGATTTCATTCGTATATTGCGCTATCGGTAGCCCGATATCGCCCTTCTTCTGCCATTTTCGCCTACACAGGCGCGGTTTCAGATCATTATTCTTCATTATCCTCGCCACCTTTTTCTCATTCATATCGAGAGCAATGGCCACTCGCCGATACCTATAGGCGGGATTAGATTCCATCACTTCAACAATCTCTTTTTTAATTTCATCGTCTTTAGTTTTCTTTTTTGATCTATAATACAGAGTCGATCTCGCTATGCCTAGTTTAGTGGCTAATTTCTTCTTATCAATCATCCCGTTTTTCTCGACCGCTAGTCTTCTGGCCTTAGCGATTTTTTTCCCCTTGCTCGAATCGAGCATTAATTCAGCAATAATCATCTTTAGCTGCTGGTTTTCTCGCTTGAGTTTGCCTATCTCCAGGCTATCGAAGCCGATTTTGCCTCGACCCAACCAGTTATATACTGTATTAGCGGAAATACCAAATTCTTGGGCAGCTTTAGTGGCGGACATCCCGTCGTTTTTTATTTTATCGACTATTTTATCTCTTATTTCTTGTTCTATCTTCTTGGTCATATTTAGCAGTCTTATTAGTTTATTAATATCCTTACTTATATATTAATCCCTAACCGCTTTATATGGAATATCGTGTCCGAATTTTGGGGGTCATGCCAAGAAGTATTGGGACAGTTGGAGAGTAAGTTAGCGATGAAAGATAAGAGGATACTATTAACTTATTAGTAATCTTTTAATTATTTATATTAATATGTCTTTAAATTTATTATTTTTATTACTTTAAAATAATTTAATAAAAATGTTATAATATTATTATATTAAATAATAAATAATTATGAACCCATTAATATGCGACAAATGTCAAAATTACAGAACAATAATCTATGAAGATAAGTTATTTATAGAAGAAAAAAAACAATTACTTCTCTTTTTCTGTGTCTCTTTTTGTTGGAGAAAAA
>CAZMJW010000150.1:0-1010 GCA_964566915.1 uncultured Gammaproteobacteria bacterium | reverse complement strand
ATTTTATTGTTGTGAAGAATGTGGAGAAAAAATATTAATTGACAATGAGTCAAAAATAGAAGAAGAAGCAAAAAAACTACTTTCTGATATAAAAGACAATAAAATAACTAGATATTCAAGTGTACGCAAAGAAGAAAGGTTTAAACGGTTTGAAATAAAAGATTTAAAATACGATGCCAGGGATTATTATCACATACCCGGTCTATATAGACAATTCGATCCAGGATATTTAACTCCGGTATTTTTTAAAACAGATTTGCTTTTATATTATAATAATCATAACGAATACAGAGTTAGTCTTAGTACTTTTAGTAGAGTAATTATATATAAAGGAAATGATTTTTTAGTAGAACATGGATTGGGAATAAACAAAAATGGCAATCTCTTTTGTTGGCTTGGAGATTTATATGAACTCCTGAAAGAAGAGGAAAATAAAGAACATTTATACAGATTCTTAGCATCAAATATAGAATCTGATCACGACATAAGATCTGATTATTATTTACAAGAAATTGAGGCTGAATTTGTTGATTCTGATAACGAAAATAGAGTCTTGAAACTGAAAGAAATATTTGAAACAAATATTTATCGAAAAACGGGATTATCATTATCAAAAATCACAAAACTTCCAGTTGACTATAGATCACCAATAATAAATGAGAAACAACAAATATTTCGTTCTTATACAAAAATAAATAGCTTGTTAACAGAAACTATTCAAACAGCAAAAATTAAAAAATACTTATTAACTAATGGCTTTAAAGAGGAAAAATTAAACAATCTTGGAAGCTTAAAAACTTTAGATCTATTTTTAAAATATACCATTGATAATAAATATAAAGAAACAATCATTTCTCCGTTATTTCATTTATACGAATTAAGATTACTAGACAGCCATTTTAGTGATGCAAATTTTAATAAAGATTATAAAGAAATAATAAATAAATTTGATTTTAAAAACCCAGAAGATTATATAGGTTTTTTTAAGATTATAATAAAAAATATCGGAG
>CAZMJW010000149.1:0-2786 GCA_964566915.1 uncultured Gammaproteobacteria bacterium | reverse complement strand
CGTGATATGGATCGATTAGAAGAATATCAAGAACTTCCCATACACATTAAAGCAGCTAGGATGATTTATCTTAATAAATCTTGTTTTAATGGATTATATAGAGTTAATTCAAAAGGGTACTTTAATGTCCCTTCAGGAAAATATAAAACTGTAAATGCATATGACAAAGGATTATTTGATAATTTACACGAATATCTAAGCAAAGAAAATATAGAGATAATGAATGAAGATTTCGAGATTGTTGTTAAAAGCGCAAAAAAAGGAGATTTTGTTTATTTTGATCCCCCCTATGATACTTTTGATGAACAAAATAACTTTACAACGTATACAAAAAATTCATTTGGTAAAAAAGAACAAGCTCGTTTAGCCAAAGTATTTAAAGAGCTGAATGATAGAGATGTTAAGGTAATGTTAAGTAATCATAATACCGCATATATCAATGAACTTTATCAAGGATTCAACATTTATATTATAAAAGCAAAACGTATGATTAATTCAAACGCGACTGGCCGTGGTGATGTTGAAGAAGTAATTATTACTAACTATAAAAAAGAGTAACGTATGTCTTTTGAAAAGCTTAAAAAAAATATTTATTTTAATGAAGAAAAATTCGATTTGTTATTAGGTGATTCCTTTGAGTTACTAAAAAAAATAGAACCTAAATCAATTGACATGATTTTTGCTGATCCACCATATTTTTTGTCAAATGGTGGTATCTCTGTTCATTCTGGAAAGATGGTTTCAGTCGATAAAGCCTCTTGGGATAAAGGAATGAAAAAAGAAGACAAGTTAGAATATAACCGAAAATGGATAAAACTTTGCAAAGAGATATTAAAAGATGATGGCACTATTTGGATCAGTGGGACTCTCCATAATATTTATTTTGTTGGTGTTGCTTTAGAACTCGAAGGGTTTAGTATTATTAATAACATTACTTGGAGAAAATTAAATCCACCACCAAACATCTCAACAAGAGCTTTTACCCATTCAACAGAAACTATTTTGTGGGCAAGAAAACAATTGACAGCTAAAAAAAAGGGAAAGCACCTATTTAATTATCAAGATATGAAAAATATTAACGGTAATAAGCAAATGAAAGATGTATGGGATTTTTCTCTTACAAAACAATCTGAGAAAAAACTGGGTAAACACCCAACCCAAAAACCATTAGCATTGCTTGAAAGAATTATTTTAGCATCAACTAAAAAAGGAGATATTATTTTAGATCCTTTTTGTGGAAGCGGAACGACGGGGTTAGCTGCCTATAAACATAATCGTTATTTTATAGGTATCGATAATGAAAAAGAATATCTTAATTTAGCAAAAGAAAGATATAATGATTTAAAAGGATAGTAAAATGGCAAGAAATTTTAAAGATTGGTTAGCAACATTTAAAGATAGTATTGCAGATTGGAATTATTATACAGACTTCAATAAAGTATATAAAAATGTTGATGAAATTAAAGTCGAACTTAACATTTTAAATTCATTGATAAACTCAAAAGATATTGAAAACGATTTTATTAAACTCATAGCAAAATACCCTGAAATTATTAAGGTTATTCCTATTTTAATTGCCAAAAGAGAAAACGAAATTAAAATCTCTCAACTAGAAGAAACTAAAAATTATAGATTTGATCATTTAAATCATTCGGTTGAGGAGTACGCTGAGTTTATGAAAAATACGGGATTGTTCGACCTATTAGCTACTCATATTATATCTGATTTAACGGATTACGTTAAAGGCGTTGAGGTTGGTTTAGACTCAAATGCTAGAAAAAACCGAACCGGAACTACGATGGAAAATTTGGTAGAAAAACACATCAATAAGTTAGGATTTAAAAAGGGAGTTTCTTATTTTAATCAATTAGCGGCATCACAAATACATAAAATGTTTGGTGTTGATGTAACCAACATTGATACAAAAAATAAAGCTGATAAAGTTTTTGATTTTGTAGTAAAAACACCTAATTGTGTTTATGCAATTGAGGTTAATTTCTATTCAGGCGGGGGCTCAAAACTTAATGAAACGGCTCGAAGCTTTAAAATGATAGCCTATGAATCAAAAGGAGTGGCTAATTTTAAATTTATTTGGATTACTGACGGCATGGGTTGGCTTACTGCTAAAAATAATTTAGAAGAAACATTTACAGCCCATGATGCAGTATTTAATATCAATGATTTAGAAACTGGGAAACTAAAAGAAATTTTAAAATAAAAAGTTAAAAATTAGTTTAATTGCCTACTTAAATAGTGAGTAATTATTTTAAAATGCTATATTTAGGTGATTGCATCACGGTAATGAAACGATTAGATAGCGAATCAGTAGATTTAGTTTTTGCTGATCCCCCTTATTTTTTATCAAATGGAGGATTGAGTATCAATAGTGGAAAAATCGTTTCAGTAGATAAAGGAGAATGGGACAAAAAGAGCAACTATCATGATATTCAATTATTTACCCATCAATGGTTGAAAGAGTGCTATCGTTTATTAAAAAACAATGGAACAATATGGGTATCAGGTACACATCATAATATTTTTGATGTTCAAAAAGAATTAAAAAAAATTGGTTTTAAAGTTATAAACATGATTATTTGGCATAAAAGCGATCCGCCTCCTTTAATATATAAAAATAAATTTCGATTTTCTTATGAGATGATTATTTGGGCAAAAAAGGATAAAGGACATTATTTTAACTATGAGCAAATGTATAAGATAAATAATGTTGAAATGGAAGATGTTTGGACATTGCCAGCGGTAGGGCATGATGAAAAGAGGTTTGGTTA
>CAZMJW010000148.1:0-2790 GCA_964566915.1 uncultured Gammaproteobacteria bacterium | reverse complement strand
TTGAGCATTTTTTCTTTGTTCCCTTTCAATTCTTTGTGATATTTCTTCAACTACAGAATAATAGTCACCAACATATATTTCTGTTTGTTGACTGTGAATATCTAAATAAACAACTCCTTCGGTAAAGCAATTTAGAAAATCAGCATCATGAGATATTACTAATACTGTTTTATCATACATGATTAGAAATGTTAAAAGATGATCAATTCCTTCTTGATCCAAATTATTAGTTGGTTCATCTAAAAGAAGAATATCTGGTTCAACAATTAATGCTTCGGCTAAAAGAAGTCTGGCCTGCTGACCACCAGATAATTCACCTACTTTTCTATCAAACGGCACATCCATGTTTACCGCTTCTAAAACCTTAGCGATTTTACTTTTTAGATTTCCGGGAACTGGATTAAATTTTCTAGCAAAATATTCTTCTACACTTAAATCAAAATCATCACGATTTACCATCTGTTTTGCAGTTCCGATAGTTGCATTATTGTTTATTGATATTGTTCCACTTTTAGGACTTATTTCTTTGGTGATTAATTTGAATATTGTACTTTTTCCTGCTCCATTTTGACCCATTAAGGTATACTTAGACCCTCTTCTAAGTGAAAAAGACGCCTCACTAATAATGGGTTTTTTAGCAACATATTCAAAAGTTACGTCATCAAAACGTAAAACTACTTCTTCGGCCATATTTATATATTTTAGTTAATAATATCTTCAAAATATTAACAAAAAATAAAGAAAAAAGCAAGAAAGAAAAAACCCCTATTGTTTAAATAGGGGTTACTTTTTTTATAAAACACTACTAGCAAAGGCGGCTAGTTTCGAACGTACACTTTTAGAGAGCATTACTGATGCTATCATCTTATTATCGTCTTCGGTTCCAACCATTTTTTCGGTTGCATAGGTTAAACCGGAAGAATTTTCGGTAAGATAAGGAATATCGATCTGAGACAGGTCTCCGCAAAAAACTATTTTAGAATTTTTACCCAAACGAGTAATAATTGTTTTAATTTCATGCTGAGATAAGTTTTGTGATTCTTCAATGATAATAAAAGCATCGGCAATTGTTTGCCCACGAATGTATTCCAATGGTTGAGGAATTAAACTGTACTTAGTTCGCAAACTTTGTTCAGCTTGATCAGTCCTTACTCTTTTATTATTCGGATTTACCAATTTATACATTTCGCTGGCAGAATGCTTTTCTAAAAACCGTAAGTTCTGTTCAAACGGAACCAACCAGGGCGCAGTTTTTTCATAAATATCACCAGGTAGAAATCCCATATTACTTTTATTGGAAAGCGGTACCATAGGATTAGCAATGATAAACTGTTCGTATTTGTTTTTCTGTGCTAAACCAGCCGCTAAAGCAATTAAAGTTTTTCCACTACCGGCTTGCCCTTCTAAAAAAACACAATTTACATCCGGGGATGACAGATGATGAAAAGCGAGAAGTTGACCATAGTTTATGGTGTTATTATCACTAAAAGCTTTCAAGCCAAAAAGTTCAAAGTCGTTTTTAATTAATTGCAAATAATTGCCTTTTCTTACAAACAGACTCTCTTTCTCCTTCGCCTTATTATTTTCATAGCTTATAATAATACCAGCGTTTTGGTTTAAAACTCCATGAATTTCTTGGTCATACTTAACCGCATAATCTACCGGAAAAATTTTGAGTGTGATTGAGGGTATTTCTTTATGAACATTTACTTTTTCAATTTGTTCTTTTTTATACAACTCAATCGATACTTTAGGATTATCCTTAAAAAGTGAATGAGCTATAATTCGCAAACTTACATCATTTGATACTAGCTTATAGGTATTATACCCGGCATACTTTTTATTTTTAATTACATGATTAAAAGTCGCCATAATTAAATTATCAGCTTTGTTAAAATCTAAATCAATATCTTTGAAATCAGTGTTCTTTTCGATTTCAAATAATTCATTTTTTCCAAAGCCAAATTTTTCAATTTGACGAATAACTTCCCGCACATCCATTCCAATCCTTGGGTCAGATTTCAAATTATCTAACTCACTTAAAACAGTTAATGGAATAACCACCTTGTTTCCTCCGTTAATAAATCTCTCCAAACAATTTGTTGGATCATTGATTAACACGTTGGTGTCAGGCATAATTAAATTTACTTTTTCTTTCTCTTCCATTGCCTTATATTTAATTGTTAATGTTCATTTATTATTAAATTAATATTTGATTTTATGATAATTTTTTATTTTTGTCAATGAAATATTCTTTAATAATTTTTAAATATAACTTATTCTTTAAAACTTCTTAATTATTATTAACTTTTTCTTTTTGTCATATATGAAGCAAGAAAAGTAGCTATAGGCATAGAGGCAATTAAACCAATACTACCAACAAGTGTTCTGACAATTTCTGTACTAACAACCTCTAAATTAACAAAATTTTCAAAACCAATTCCTGACTCAGAATTAATTACAAACAACATTAAAAGTGGTAGGGCTGCGCCTGTATATGTTAAAAACAATGTGTTTATCATTGCCCCTAAGTGAGTATTCCCTATTTTATATGACATATTAAACACTTTCTTATTACTTAAACTGGGATTTGCCTCTCTAATTTGCTCAACTGACTCAATTTGGCCAACCACAATATCATCTAAAGCGCCAATTGAACCAATAATAAAACCAGCCAAAAGAAGTCCGGTAAAATTAAGAGCTACTGTACCGTTGTTTATTAAAAATATCGTTTCTTCTTGAGCTAATCCGGTTAATCTAGTTAACTTAATAAAAATTATTGATAAAACA
>CAZMJW010000147.1:1007-2791 GCA_964566915.1 uncultured Gammaproteobacteria bacterium | reverse complement strand
TCCTGAGCTGGGATGGGATCCCCATAAAAACCGCCTTGCTTCAACCTTCTTTGATCCTAATTTTGTCGGTGCTTACTTTGTTTTGTGTCTTGCGTTGCTTTTGGAGAGAATGTATCCAAAAAATGGATTAGAAAAACATAAAAAGGTTAAAAAACACGATCATTTGATATTTTGGGTGATTTTAATAGGTTTATTACTGACTTTTTCTAGAAGTGCTTGGGGAATGTTTGGAATTGTGATTTTACTATACGGGATTTTTAGATCCAGAGTTTTAATACTTGGCGCAATTTTTATGGTTTTTTTGACCTATTTTGCCGTTCCAAGGGTTCAAACTAGGATTTCTGGTATTACGGACCCCGCCGATTCCGCAAGCCTTAGATTAGCCTCCTGGAAGAATACAGTTGATATAATTAAGGACAACTTTTGGACCGGGGTTGGTTTTAACTCATTTAGATATGCCCAGGAGGATTACGGCTTTTTAACTCCAGATGATACTGAAATACACTCTGGGGCGGGGTCCGACTCCAGTCTTCTTTTTGTTTTTGCAACAACAGGAATTTTGGGATTTTTGGTCTATCTTTCAGCCTTTATATTCTCTTCCTCTGAGGCTTTAGTTAGAAACAAAAACGGGTGGTTATTAACATTTAGCTTATTAGCAGGTTTGTTGCTGGAATCGCAGTTTATAAACAGTTTGTTTTATCCTCAGATTATGTTTATGTTGTTTACAATATTGTTTTTGTTCAATTTAGAATACTAAATGTTATATACTTTTTTATTTGTAATTAAAAAGCCTTATTTATTAAAGTTGGTGTAGAAATTATGTTCATTGACGTTCTTAACAAAATTCTTTTAATTTTTATACTTTTAGCTCCCAATGTTTATCTTTTATTGGTTTTCATAAGATTTAAAAAGAGCCTTAAAGAAATTATTTTTCCAATAATATTGCTAACCACATTAATTATTATTCTGTTTAATAAATTATTATTTAGGGGGCAAACATTATCGGCACAAGATTTTAATAATATCCAGATACCTTTTTTTCACTTTTTTAGAGAATCAATAATTAAATACGGGGAACCACCTTTGTGGAATAGCAGGTTTGGTGGGGGTTTTGATGCTTTTTCAAATCCAATTTCACCGTATTTCTCACCACTTAATTTTGTTTTTCTTCTAAACAGAGATGTTTATTCTTCTGCAAATATTTTTATTTTTTTCCAACTATTCCTTATAGCTGTGTTTTCATTGCTGTTGCTTAAAAAATTAAAATTTGACAATTTCGTATCGATTTTCGGAGCTGTGGTTTTTACTTTCAATGGTTTTGTCACTATGAGGTTATCTCCTGGAGTAGGAATAGAGTATTTATATTCTTATAAATGGATACCTTTAATTCTTTTGTTTACACTAATATATCTTGAAGAATATAAATTTGTAGATTTAGTTTTTCTCTCTTTATCTCTTGCTTTAACTCTTGAAGGAAACTTGAATATTTCGATAGCAATTTGGATGTTTTGGGGTCTTTTTACCTTAATTATGGCAAAGAAATCTTTGATAAAGGAATTAAAGAAATTAATTTTTGTACCTATAATTGCCTTCTCGATACACGCAATTAAAATGTTACCCTTTTTAGATTTAATGAGTCATAGTTCCGGAAGAATATCTGCTGTGGTAGGGGGTTGGAGAATTAATAAGATTGATATGATAGATTTTTGGAAGTATTTCCCCCCTTTTTGGCAAATATTTGGTTCTGCAGTTTTTACCCCAGGTATTATTGCATCTATCTTTAC
>CAZMJW010000147.1:0-997 GCA_964566915.1 uncultured Gammaproteobacteria bacterium | reverse complement strand
AAAGAAACGCTCGGTAGATAGGATATTAAAGTTTTCCCTTATATCGATTGTTGTTGGTTTTTTGTTTACTACTTATAATCCAATTTCAAACCTATTTTTCTCGCTTCCTTTTTTTAACAGGGTAACCATCATACCAGCATTTATGGTATTTGTATTTGTTCCTGCTTATCTAATGTCTGTTTATGGATTGGATAAGGTTTTTTACTACATTTCAAAACTTATTAAATATGAAAGGTGGGATATGCTTAAAAAATTTGGAATACTTGGAATTTCCTGCTTAGTGTTTTTAGAAATATTACTTGGACCATCGACTTTTGGTAATAATACATATAGTTTCAATTTTACAAAAATGGACAGAAACGAAGTATTTAGAGTACCTCCTTACAGTGTTATTAAAGATATTAAACCTGGAGTTTTTATGTTTACAGATAGCTCTGATATTTTTGTTTATCCGTACGCGGTTTCTGTAATGAATCTTTATACTCTTAATAGTTTCAAGTATTTTTATAGTTCTGATGGAAACAAGAATTTATTGAAACAAGGTAGTTTGGATGATATTAAAGATCATGTTAATTATATTGTAAGTACAAAAGAAATAAATGATGAAGGCTTGGTTTTATTAAAAAGTGTCGGAACGGGTGGGATTTTTGAGAATTTTAAATCTTATTCGATTTTGGATAAAAAATATAACTACTTAGACCTTCAGGCTAAGAATGGGTGGAACGAAATCATTTTTATCTATGAAAATAAATCTGACTTACAAAAAAATATTTTTTATAAACGAACAGACAATCATCCTATGAGTATGTATTTTGAGAACCCTAGGATGTATTTAAAAAATGGCGAAATCAGGACATCTGTAAAATACTCTAAATGGTGGAGAGTTATAAGTAGCGACAAATTAAAAATTAGCGAAGATGCTTATGGTTATTTAAAAATTTCCGGTGATATTACTAATCAACCTTTTAAACTTTATTATTTGAACCCTTTTATTTAC
>CAZMJW010000146.1:569-2804 GCA_964566915.1 uncultured Gammaproteobacteria bacterium | reverse complement strand
TGTTATTTTACCAGACCCAGCCACTGGTGCTCCTAATGAAATATATTACGCCTATCCAATATTGGACGAAAATTTAAGTTATGAATACGACATAGCATTTTTACAAATTCATGATGTTTTTTATGACACAGAAGAAAGCAAATCTTATGGCGAGTACCCTAAAAAATTTCCTGCTTATGCAGATAAAAAACAGTGTGGGGCTGATAGTGTAAAACTCGGCGAACCTGTAAAGGTATATGGATACCCTGCAATTAGCGGTGGCTATGCTCTTACAATTACAGACGGCGTTGTTAGTAGCTTATTAGTTGATGAGGGCTTAATAATAACCTCTGCAAAAATCAGTTATGGTAACTCTGGTGGATTGGCGGTTGATCAAAATGGATGTATGATTGGAATACCTTCAATGGTTACCGGAGATGAAAATGAAAGCCTGGGTGTAATAATCTCGAATGATTTAATAAATGAATTTATTGATAAAATTAAATAGAATGTTTCACAAAAATCTTTAGGGTCTAATATTAAAGTAAATTATTATTTTGGTACTTTAGTTACTATAATGAGTCTAATCATGTGGGACAAAAGAAGGCAAATCTAAAGAATTAAATATAAAAAAGTCAAAAAGGCTGAGAAAGATTTAATTTATTTACAGGGTAATTATAATATAGTTAAAAAATTATGAATTATAAAAAAATTTGGGAAAAAGTTTTAAGTGCTGACGAAAAAGTAGAATTTGAATTTTCTATAGGTAGTCGTTATATTAATTTTTATTTAATTATTTGGGCAATTGTTATTTTGCCGTTTTTGTTTATAAAAAGCGTTGGTTTATCAATCCAAGTTGTTATTGTTTTTTTGTTTGTTTTATTTTATTATGGATTTTATTTAAAAATGGCCAACGCCTATGCATTCACTGATAAACGAGTTCTGGTTCATAAAGGATGGCTTTCTACTAAGTTAATAAGTATTGATTATTCAAAAATAACTGACATTAAAGTTAGGGAGCCTTTCTTAAGTAGAGTTATAACTAGTACGGGACAGCTACTTATAAATACTGCTGGAACAAATCTTCACGAGGTTATTTTGAACCATATAGAGACTCCTTATGAAGTAAAGAAAAGGCTTGATTTTTTGAAGGATAGATAATTTCAATATTATAGAGATATTCTAAAAACAAATTAAAAATAATACAAGCACTAGACAATAAAAAAAGAAAATATAAAATCACTAAAATTTCATATAAAAGCAAATGATTATTTTGGTGCTTTGGCCACCACATTAAGTTTAATTAGGCAGAATATAGAAAAAAATGAATCTAAAGAATTAAATATAAAAACCTTAAAAAAGGTTGAAAAGGATTTAGTATCTTTACAAAATAATTGGACAATAATTAATTAATTTGATAATAATTAACCTAAATAACATAACAAAATTATGAGAAAATTAAAAAATAATAAATTTATTTTGACAGTAATGTTTTCCCTGCCCATTTTTCTTTTATCTGGGTGCGCTGGGTATAATGAATATAAAACAAATAATGTTAACAAGCTACCACAAAAGGATAGTATTAAGACAATCAACGCAATAACGAATGAGCAAGTATCATCAACCACGAATGATTTTGAGGCCGATAATAAGGGCGGAGATAATAATCAAAATCAGGAAAAAATAATTTCAGATAGTAAGAATAATTCCGAAGATCAGTGGAATGAGGAGGGGCAAGAATATTTAGAGAGAGAGGCGGAAAATGGTTACCAAGAATATTTAGAGAGAGAGGCGGAAAATGGTTACCAAGAATATTTAGAGGAAAAAAGGCGTGAACAACAAGAATTAGAAATGTTAGAATGGGAGCGCGAACAGGAAGATAGGTGGAAGTTTGAAGAACAGGAGGCAAGTAGGCTAGAATGGGAGCGCGAACAGGAATATAGACGAATGTACTAATAGTATTTATAAAATCATTATTAATATAAAATATGGACATTTTAAAGCCTTTTAAAGAGTATGCAAATTTTAAAGACAGGGCCAATAGAAAGGAATTTTGGACATTTTTTATTATTGTTTTTGCGGTCAGTTTTATTTTTAATCTTGGCTTATGGTTTTATAGTTATATTTAATATTAGAATAAGAAATGAAAACAATAAGCCCATAGAAGAAAGAATCGCTGGTGAATATTGTGGGAATCTTGATATAAAAGATATAGATGAAGCTGAAAAATGCTACAGAGAGGTTATTGGTGATGTC
>CAZMJW010000146.1:0-559 GCA_964566915.1 uncultured Gammaproteobacteria bacterium | reverse complement strand
AAAGAAAATAACGGTGAATGGAATTTTAAAAATTGGAGTGAGTGTTATAATATTAAGGGGTGGGGTTTATAAATAAAACATAACATTATGAAGATAAATAAAAGTATTAAGGTTATCATAAAAGGGTTATTTGTTGTGTTTTTGTTTTTAGCCCTGTTTTATTGGTTTGAATGGAGACCAGCACAAATAAGAATAGATTGTGCTAAGAAGGTTATAGATCACGCTGACGAGAAAAACATAAAAGACCCTAATAAAGTTAGTGTTTTGTTTGATCTTTGTTTATCTCAAGAAGGACTAAAAAGATAATCAGTATATATATTGTTTTTGGTCATCTATATTATCGTTTTTGAGGGGGTGGTGGGGTGCTACCCCCTCTTTTTTTGTAAAAAATGACAAAAAAAGGTCGTACTTCTGTTTATAACCATTAATGGAAGTTAAAATCTTTAAAAAAGCCAACAAAAACAAATTTTTTATTTTTTATATAGTGTCAACACCTAAAAACTTGACAAAATTAATCTTTTAAGGTGTTGTTTTTGTTGATCAAAAAATACAACTTAAA
>CAZMJW010000145.1:701-2832 GCA_964566915.1 uncultured Gammaproteobacteria bacterium | reverse complement strand
TACGCACAATTTAGAGATAGAGGGTTATATTATACAATTGAAATGTTTAAAAAGAATAAAATAAAAAAAATGATTTCAATAACAGGGGCAGTAAAAGAATTACAAGATAATGGACTAAAAAAATATAAAATATTTAAAAAATAATAAAAAAAACTATGAAAATTAAAAGAGGACAAATTAAAGATTATCAAAAACTTTCAAAAAGATTTAGAGATTTAGAGTTTATTATTAGCGAACAAGTTAAAACAGCACAAGACAGAAATGGAAACAACGAAATTAAATTAGAAAGAGAAGGAAAAAAGATTAAGTTAAAAGAAAGAATATTATGGGACGAAGCATTAAGAGGTGGAATAAAAACACAAGCTTGGCAAGAGCTTAAAAAGATTTATCCAGAAATATTTAATTCAGTTGACGAAAAAGATAAATTGATAAATGAATTAAACATTTTTACAACAAAGAATTGGGGCTTTTTTTGGAACCAAATGAGCTTATCAATTTTAATTGATTTAGTAAAAGCATTAATTAAATATACTCTAAATCCATTAAATTGGTTTAAATAATATGAACTATTTAGAAACAAAAACAAACATAGATAATTTTAAATGGAAATATATTTGCGAAGATGTATTTGGAAAGGCGACTATATTTTCAAAGGAAAAACTTAAACCAGAAATATTAGACGAAATAGTGCTTGATAATATTCTTGCTAAACATATAGAGTTTGGTCATACTGATGACATATATTTCAAATGTGAGTTTAAAAACTTATGGGAAGATGATAAAGACGAACATTTAGATATAAACGAACACAATAAAGAACAATTAGAAATGGTAAAATTAACAAAAGCAATAAAAGAGTGGAGAAAGAAAAATATTTGGAAGTTTTACATAATAATAATAACAAATATTTTACTTTTAGCTTATTTATTATATAATATTAAAATATAAATTATATGGAAGAAGATTTTGAAAGATTGAAAAAAAATTCAAGTTCTTGGGGAGGAGCAAGAGATAATGCTGGTAGACCAAAAGGTTCTGAAAATGAAGAAACTAAAAAGAGAAGAGTTGTTGAAGAAGAGTTTAAACAAAGAGTTTTAAGAAGTGCTGACGAATTAATAAACTCTCAAATGAGTTTAGCAAAAGGAGTTCAAATGCTTTATTGTATAGAAAAAGATGGAAATAAAAATAAAAAACCAAGATTAGTAGAAGACCAAAAAGAAATAGAAGAATATTTAGAAGGAAATTATTGCGATAATAAAAACTATTATTTTATAACAACAGAAAGACCAGATAATAGAGCTATTGATAGTTTGTTTGATAGAGTATTTGGTAAAGCAATACAACCATCTGTTGATTTAACTAAGAAAGAAGAACCAGATATAAAAAAAATATTTAATGAATTAAAACAAAAAGCAAAAGAAGATGATGAAAAAAACAACACAACAATTAACGAACAACCAGCTTAATTTAGTTAATATAGCATTAGCTCATTTTAAAATAAGTGATAAACTTGCTTGTGATATTTTAACTCCAAGCCAAAAAATAATCTTTTACAATTTAATATGTGGATATAAACATAGGATACAAATAATAGCCTCTACACAATATGGTAAATCATTAGTTGTTAGTTTGGCTTGTTTATATTTAAGTTGTATTGAAGGAGTATTAGTTTCTGTAGTTGCTCCGAGCACAGAAAAAGCAAAAATTATAATGCGATACTATATAGAACATTTAAGCGACCATTCAAGGTTATATTCAAAATTAGAAAGAGATACAAAGTTAGAACGATTGAGAAAAGAAGAAAGCAAAGAAAGAATAATTTTGAATAATGGTGGAGGAATATTTGTAGTGTCAGCTCAAGAAAGAAATAGTTTAAAATCAATTGAAAGTGCTATGGGATTAGGAAGTTCTTATGTTATAGGGGACGAGTATTGTTTAGTAAATGATAATACCGAGGCAACAATTTTTCGTATGATAGCTGGTAAAGGTGAAACAGCAACGTATGTAAAGATAGGAAACCCTTTTTATTCAAGCGAACCTTATTCTCATTTTAGAAAGAGTTGGGAAAGTGGAAAATATGAAAGAGTATTTATAAACGACGAGATAGGTTTAGCCGAAGGTAGATATACAC
>CAZMJW010000145.1:0-691 GCA_964566915.1 uncultured Gammaproteobacteria bacterium | reverse complement strand
ATATACACAAGAGTTTTTAAATGAGGCACGAACAAAACCATTATATAGTATTCTTTTTAAAAGTGAGTTCCCAGACGAAGAAGAAATTGATAGAGATGGATTTAGAATATTGATAAGCGCTAAACAATTAAAAACAGGAGGTAGAGATTTATTTGAAAAACAAGAAGGTGATGTTAAATTAGGAATAGATGTTGGTGGTGGTGGTGATGAAAGTAAATTTGTAATTAGAAAAGGCAATTTTGCTTTTGTAGCACAAACATTAAGAACAACGGACACGATGTTAGTAGTTGATGAAGCGATAAGATTAGCAGAATTATATGGAGTAAAAAAAGATAGATTAAAAATAGATGATACAGGAATAGGCAGAGGGGCAAGTGATATGTTAAAACAAAAGGGCTTCTACAATTGTGGTGTAAGTTTTGGTAGTAGTGCTTTAAGAAAAGATTTATTTGCGAATAAAAGAGCAGAGATGTATTGGGGAATGAAAGAGTGGAATGAAGCAGGGGGAATATTAGATGAAAAATGTAGCGACTGGATAGAATTAACTTGGACAAAGTATAAAATACAAACAGGAGAAAAAAAGATTATACTTGAAGACAAAGAAAGAGTAAAACAAAAGTTTAGAAAATCACCAGACACAGCCGATGCTTTGGCGTTAACTTTTGTAAAAGAAAAGTTTATAGGAGTATTT
>CAZMJW010000144.1:0-2841 GCA_964566915.1 uncultured Gammaproteobacteria bacterium | reverse complement strand
ATAATATAGTTAAAAGAAAGAATATATGAGATGGTCTTAATGATTTCATTTTGTATTGTAATTAATTTTTAAGTATTTCTCATTATACTATAAAATTTATTTTACAGCCAATATAATTTCTTGTTTTTTCCCCAGGTCAATTTTAACTTTATCTCCTTCATTTATCTTTCCTTCAATTATTTCCATAGCCATTTCATCAAGTATCATTGTTTGAATTAATCTCTTAAGAGGACGAGCACCATAGCTAACATCATATCCTTTTTCTGCTAATAATTTTTTAACTTTAGCACTAACATTAATAGCAATATTTTTGTTATTCAATCTAGTTTCAACTTTTTTCAATTCAAGGTCAACAATTTTTTCTAAATTTTTCTTATTTAAACTTTTAAATAGAACTATTTCATCAATACGATTAAGAAATTCTAATTTAAAGTTTTTCTTTAAAATACCATCAATTTTTTCTTTCATCTCTTTGTCACGTCCCTTACTTTCTTTGTCTTCTTCAGTATTAAAACCAATAGAATATTGTTTTATTATCTCATTACCTAAATTAGAGGTCATGATAATAATAGTATTTTTGAAATTAACCACTCTTCCTTTAGAATCAGTTAAGCGTCCGTCATCAAGTATTTGCAAGAGCATGTTAAACATATCTGGATGAGCTTTTTCAATTTCATCAAAAAGAATAACACTGTAAGGATGTCTTCTTACTTTATCTGTTAATTGTCCACCGTCATCATGACCGATGTATCCTGGAGGAGAACCAATTAGTTTAGCAACAGAATGTTTTTCCATAAATTCACTCATGTCTAATCTAATTAATGATTTTTCATTATCAAACATGAATTCTGCTAAAGATTTAGCTAATTCTGTTTTTCCAACACCACTTGGACCAACAAAAAGATATGAACCAATTGGTTTTTTTTCTTCATTAATACCAGCTCGACTTCTTCTTAAGGCATTTGAAATAGCTTCAATTGCTTCATTTTGACCAATAACACTATTTGATAGTTCAGATTCGGCATTAGCTAATTTTTTAATATCATCTTGAAGCATTTTATTGGTTGGTATTCCAGTCCAACGAGCCACTACTTTTGCAATATCTTCTTCGTCAACTTCTTCTTTTAATATTCTTTGTCCTTTCTTTTGAATTTTAAGAAGACTTTCTTGTTTCTCTTTTATTTGATTTTCTTTTTCCGGAATAAAACCGTATTTAATTTCAGCAACTTCATTTAAATCAGCTCCTTGTCTTTGCAATATTTCTGATTTTATCTTTAAATCTTCTAATTCCTTTTTTAAGGATCTAATGTCAGAGATAATATTTTTTTCATTATTCCAATGAAGCTCTAATTGATTTGCCTTTTCTTTAAGTTGGGCTAATTCTGAACTTATATTTTTTAAACTACGGGAATTATTAGCTTTAGAACTGTTTTTTAAACCAGCCTTATTTAATTCTAGTTGATTGATTTTTCTTTTAAGTTGATCAAGTTCTTCAGGCATTGAATCAATTTCCATACGCAGGGAAGAGGTAGCTTCATCAATTAAATCCACCGCTTTATCAGGCAAGAATCGATCACTAATGTATCTTTTAGATAATTTTACGGCAGCGATTAAAGCATCGTCAGTAATCCTTACTCCATGATGTACTTCGTATTTTTCTTTTAAGCCTCTTAACATACTAATAGCATCATCTATATTTGGCTCCTCGGTGATAATTGGTTGAAAACGTCTTTCCAGAGCAGCATCTTTTTCAATATATTTTTGATATTCTTTAGTTGTGGTCGCACCAATTGTTCTAAGTTCTCCTCTAGCTAAAGCTGGTTTTAACATATTTGAAGCATCCATTGATCCTTCTGATGCGCCAGTACCGACAAGAGTATGAAGTTCATCGATAAAAAGAATTATTTTTCCATTTTGTGATTTTACTTCTTTTAAAACTGCTTTTAGTCTATCTTCAAATTCACCTCTAAACTTAGCTCCAGCAACTAAAGCACCTAAATCAAGAGAAACGATTTCTTTGTCTTTGAGATTTTCTGGAACATCACCAGAAACAATTCTTTGAGCTAAGCCTTCCACAATAGCTGTTTTTCCTGTACCTGGTTCACCTATTAATACCGGATTATTTTTAGTTCGACGAAGAAGAACTTGCATGATACGACGAATCTCTTGATCTCTACCAATAACTGGATCAAGTTTTTCGGTTCTAGCTAATTCAGTTAAATTGCTAGTGTATTTTTCCAAAACTTTGTATTTATTTTCAGGGAAAGGGTCGTTTACATGTTGAGAGCCTCTTAATTCTTTAAGTATTTCTTTTACTTTTTCATAATTAACCGAAAAACTTAAAAGAACTTCTTGAGCTTTTGATTTAATACCGATTAAAGCTAAAAGAATATGTTCAGTGGAAATAAATTCATCATTCATACCATCAGCTTCTTTTTTGGCTCTTTCTAAAACCAAAGCTGTTTCTGCTGTTCCTGATACTGATTGAATTGGTCCGTTTTGACCATTTAATCCACTATTTTTAGGTAATTTTTCTATTTCTTTAACAGTTTTTTCTTCAATTCTGTCTGGATCTATTTTAAGTTTTTCTAACACCGGTTTGGTTAAACCCTCGTTTTGTTCAAGAAGGGCTAGAAGAATATGCAAAGCTTCAATGTTTGCCTGCCCAAAACTGGTAGCTATTGCTTGTGAGTTTATTATCACTTCCTGAGATTTGTCTGTAAATTTGTTGAACATATGTTAATTTGTTATATTTTTTAGATTCTTTTAGCACTCTTAAGATTAGAGTGCTAATATAATATTAATATATCTTTAATTAGTTGTCAATTGTCTTTAAATAAT
>CAZMJW010000143.1:0-2905 GCA_964566915.1 uncultured Gammaproteobacteria bacterium | reverse complement strand
AGAGGACTCGAAAATGTTCAAAGGTATTTATCCTATGAGAAATATACCCGTTCACCATAATGGGTTTCCGCACGAAAAATTAAGAGACATGCTTAAAAAACACAAAGGAGGTTTTATTTTATCTTACAACAACTGCGAAACTATAAGAGAATATTATAAAGATTTTGAGCAATTTTTTCCAAGCTGGCAATATACAATGGGACAAGGTGAAACAAGAATAGGAAAAAATAGAATAAACGGCAATGGAAATCATATTAAAGAGTCTCATGAGATAATTATATTCTGTCCACCAAAAAAATAATTTTATTTATTTAATCTTTTTTCATGATAAAGAACGTGTAACTTGGCTAAATCCGAAGGATAAGAATTATTGTTTTCTTGGAAATTCCAATCGGGATATTTATTTTCTTTTGAAAAATAATCTAACTTACAAAAATCTTCCATTTCTTTAAAACTTGCAATTTGGACATCCTTATACCCAAATAAACCGCTGACTTTTGCTAGCGTTTTAGGAGATGTTATCATATAAAGCTCAACTCTTGAGCCATTTTTTAAGGCTTTTTCAATTAATAAATGAATAACGAATCTAGGCACACCTGGACTTCCGGTCATTGCAGAGACATAAAAACTCATGGTAGCCTTTATTCCCCCCTTTGAAGCCGAACCTCCTATTTTTTTTATAACCCCATCTTGAACAATTAAATAAACCCTCGCTGAATCATCAGTTAATATTTTTTTATCAATATTATCAGAATATTTTAAATCAATTTTATTTTGATGATTATTCTTTAAAATAAAATCACCCACTTTTACGGCTGTTCTAACTTCTTTTATTTGCATATATATAAATTACTTGTTAAAAAATACTTTTCTTCCGCTATTATGTTGTCCATGCATCCTTAATATGTCTTTTCTCCAAGAAACTCCATTTTCCTGAAAATTCCATGGAGGATATTTTCCAATTTTTTCCTTATAATCATTCTTACACTTAAACTCAACATCCAGAACATCGGGGGTTACATAAATCTTCTCCTCACCAAACAAGCCCTCAACGAACATTTTAGATTTTTTACAAATCATCATATAAACCTCGACCCTTTTACCGCTTTCTAATTCCTCCTTAAGCAAAATATGTATTCCAAAAGTTCTTATACTAGGCCCTCCTTGCATCCCTCCCTGATAAAAATTCATAGTATTTTTTTATTCCACCTTTACATTTTGATTTCCCTATTTTCATTATTTTTTTATTTGAAACAAAAAAATAAATCCTCCCACTATTATCTTTCAAAATTTCTTTATCTATTGGTTTATTATTTTTATCTTTTATTTGATCTAAAAATATAAATTTTATCTTTCTCGCTTTATGATCTTTATCAAGAGCTATATCCGCAACCTTAAAAGCACTTTTTACTTCACTAATTTTCATAATTAATTTATTAAAATATTATATAAACTTTATCATATTTTTATCTAATATTCAATTTTAAATAAATATTTTAAATAATTTTACAGATATCCTGCAGTAGAGCTATAAAAGGAGTTAAATTTTTTTTATCAATATTAGAAAGGTCTTCTTGATTTAATTCTACGTAGGGCTTTGTATATCCATCGGGAATAAGAAAAGAGGACATTGGATAGCCTGGATTAATTTTATCTGAAAATATATTGGTAAAATAATCTTTTTGAACGGCTTTAGCGGTTTTTAAAATATTGTTTTCAGGATTGTAGTATGACAATCTAAAGTCCCAGATAAACTGCCTATTTTGACCTGGGTAAACTTTATCAATTTTTTTCCAAATATCTAAAACCTCTACATCACTTAGCTCTCTTTTATCTTTGTTGAAACGACGAACAAAAACCCCTGGTTGTTTGTTTTTTGGAAGAAAATTAGTGGTAAGAGCCTCATCAATAGCCATTGTTGGTAAAAAGCTAATTTTTGCGTATTCTTTAGCCTTAAAAATAGAATTATCCTTGGGATTGTCAAAAGGCTCGTCAATTTTAATATTTATATTTAAATCTTGAAGGCTCACTATGTCCAAATCAATAAAATCGGAAAAGAGATTTTTATAACGTTGTAATTTTCCTTGATTGTGAGTGGCAATTAGAATTTTATGCATTTTAAAATAAATAAAATTAGATATTTATAAATTATTTATATTTAATTTATCATAATTTTATCTAAAAATCAATTTAATTTTAATCTAATGTAAAACAAAAACAGAGCTTCAAAAAGCTCTGTTTTAAACTACCTCGTGCTAGCACGATGTTGCGGAGAGGGTGGGACGTAGTTGGAACGGTATTATTTAATTTTTATAAGGGATTAAATTGTTATTCGGATAATTTACATTAAAGATTTTAAAAATAAATCAGAAAAAAATTTTGAAATTGGTATCTTATTGGAAAGACGGTTGGCAATAAAAATGGTTTTTAAAAATAAAAAAAGGGAGGCTGTTTTGCCTCCCACACACTTAATATAATAAAAATGTTTAATAATTCCAACATTCTATCATATAAGTGTATTCGTCTTGCCCATCGCGCACAAAATCCTTTGTTTTTGTAACCCCAATTGTGCGGGCAAACACCACTTTCGCATAATCACACAACCACCGGTGTTGATTTACAATCTCCATAGCTGAATGGCTGGAACCTCCATTGCAATCTAAGTCCGTATAAGTCCAGCCCTGTTTATGAATTATGGTTTTGCCGGTTCCAGGGATGTAGATTTTTGTTTCCTTTTTCTTTTTTGGTTGTAAAGATAAACACAAAACCCCAAAAAATGTTAAAGCACCTGCGATCAAAATTGTTTCCATGATTCCTATTTTTTAAAGTTATTATTATCCTGCTTCTGCAAAGTCAAAGATGATTCTTAGGACAACAAATAATACTGCCAAGCCCATCGAGATAA
>CAZMJW010000142.1:0-2930 GCA_964566915.1 uncultured Gammaproteobacteria bacterium | reverse complement strand
GTTGTATATTCATATTGTGTCGGTTGTTATTTTTAGTATGATTAAATTTCGTAGAGAGTTTTTTTATATATTGTTTTCTCCTCTTATTGCCCTATTTTCAATAGTAAATGAATATCAAACTAGGAAATACTTAAAAAGATTTAATCTAAATAAATTTGAAGAAGTGGTAATAGTGCTAGGTCACTCAGATTGGAGTAAATTAGAGGCATGGATAAAACCAAATTTTTCTGTATATGAATTGAAAGTTTTAGTCGAATATCTTGTAAAAAGAAATGTTAAATTTTCTTTTTTCAATAAAGCCAAAATTGAGGATATAAACAAAATAATGGAAAATAAAAATATAAAAGAAGTATATTTTTATGGTCATGGTGATTCTCATACTTTTCAACTTTGTACCGATAGTTATTTATATTATTGTGAATTTAATAATGAAAAATGTTCAAAAGAATTTGTTCATCAAATGCATTGTGGAACTAAACACGGAAAAAGTTTAATTGATTATGTTATTTCTGAAAAAAATAAAGATAAATGTTTTTTAGCTAGGAAGCCAATTAATGGATTCTTTATAGAAAAGTATTTAAAAAAAGAAATTAAAAAAATAAAAAAGAATTAATATAAATGAGCACAATAACATGTTTACTTTTTTAAAAAAAGAAATCGAGGATAATTTTATAGATATAGCTGATTTATATTTTGGAGAAAAAGTAAAAGAAATATATGAAAACAATCATCAGGTTTATATGTTGGCTGTTTTTTCTGTGCCTTTGCACTTATTTAGTATAATAGAGGGGTTGGCTGGATTGTATTCTGGTAAAAATAAAAAGTATCAAGTCGATAAAAAGGATGTTATTATTTTTTATAAAAGGTATTTCTCTAAATATTATAAAAATTTTAAAAAAGATAATTTTTGTGATGATTTTTTGAAATGTTTTAGACATGGACTTGCTCATTCTTGGTCTCCGTTAACTTCTATTTCTTTTAATTTTAGAAACAGAGAAGAGCTTTTTACAGATGATATTAATAAAATGAAAGGGCTTAATTTTATTTGTTTTTATTATATTTTTAAGAATGTCTTTAGTGATTATAAAAAGGATTTAGAAAGTAGTAAAAAATTAAGGAATAATTTTGAAAGAAGATTTAAATTTTTATCAAGTAGTTATTGCTCAACTGCAAATAAATTTAATAATTATTTTTAGTTATATGAAGTTATTTTTAACATCAACAGGTTTGGAAAATGAAAAAATTTCAAATTATTTTGAAAAGAGTTTATTTTCAAAAGAAGTAAAAGACCTATCTTTTTTAGTTGTTTCTATTCAAGACTTAGAGCAAGATGCTTTTTATTTAGAAAAAACTTTAAGCGAAATAAAAAATACAGGCGCTCAAGATATTAACGTTTTTAAATTAGGCAATGAAAAATTTATTACTGACAAAGAATATGATGTTGTTTATGTATGTGGAGGAAATACTTTTGACTATTTAGATAGAATAAAAAAAACAGGCTTAGATAAATTTATAATAGATTTTTCAAAAAAAGAAGATGCTGTTTACGTTGGCGTTAGCGCTGGTAGTATTATAGTTGGGCCAAACATAGAAATAGCTGGCTGGGGTAGCGAAGGTGATGAAAATAATATTGATTTATTAGATTTGCAGGGATTGGGGTTAACTAATTTCTCAATCTACCCTCATTATAGAGATGATTTAAAATTAGAATTAGATAATTTTAAAAAGAGAGTGGGGTACCCAGTTATTGAACTTAAAGATGATCAAGCTCTTTTTTTGAACTATTTTAATATTGGAAAATTGAAAAATACTTTTATTAAGAAATATATTAATTAATTTTTTATATGGAAAATTTAGATGTGCCATTCTTTAATTTAATTGTTGCTATGTGGGGTATAATTATTACTATTATCCTTGCGATAATTGGTTGGTTTTTTTCTTTATATCTTCAAAATAAAAACCTTAAAGAACAGCATAAAAATCAAATTAAATATGATATTTATAAGCAATTAGTTAGAGCTAAGAGTGACATACAAGGGCCATTAAATTTTTTAGGCGCAAGTGTAGTAACTCCATTTATTTTAATGGATTCTAGCATGATCCCATTTGAATGTAGGTTAAAAAAACCTTATAAGGATATTTGGATTGATCATTCGGAGTTAGAATGTGTTTTAGATGGTAAACAAAAATGGGACAAGTATGTTAATGATATTAGAAAGTCATATTCAGATTTATCAAGTGAATATATAAAATTAATGAGTATTTTTGAAAACTGGGAATCAGCTCTATCGAGATTAATTAAAGCTAGAAATATTTTATTTAGTGAAATAGATAGATTGAAAAAAAATATATATAATCAGATTGATTTTTTTCAAATGTATTCTATGGAAAATGGAAATGATTGGCGAAAATGGGATAGAGATGATTTAAATAAGAGAGCTGAGGAAATAAGAGATTCTTCTTTTGAAATTGGTAGTTATGTTAATGATTTCTTAGTTCTTGTACACAATGAACTTGTGGCTGGATATTTTGGGCATTTCAGAAAAACAAGAAAAACTCTTGACCCTAAATATAAAGTTTTAACTTTAAACGGATTGGTGGAAAGCGTTGATAAAGATAAAATTAAAGAAATGAAAATTAATAAAGAAAAATTAGTAAAATATGCTAAAAATATTCTAGACAGATCTTTGTCTACTGGTGGTAAAATTTCTCCTGATTTTAAAATTTTTTTGGATTCAGTAATAGCCGGGATTTGTCCTGTTTGTAAAGCTCCTATTGAGATTAATATAGCCGAGGAAGATGGTGAAAATTTTTCTTTTACTTATTTCTGTGGGCATAGCTGGAAGGGGGTAACAATTAATGAAACTATAGGAGTTAGTGAATTTATCAAATCTAAAACTAAAAAATTTGGACTTGGTTATATTAGAAAA
>CAZMJW010000141.1:0-2930 GCA_964566915.1 uncultured Gammaproteobacteria bacterium | reverse complement strand
GGTCTAAGATCAACTTCCTTAATTTCATTTTCTAAAGACTCATCTTTAAATTGAGAAAAAGTTTTTGTTTTTACATCATCTTCTAATTTGGCTATCTTTTCAATTTCTCCAGTTGGATCTTCATGTCTTAGACCATATAATTCACCATCAGTACCGGTAATTAATAAATCATTTTGATGTTTATCTTTTTCATTTAAATATTTTATAATTAAATCTGGAGGGTATGCTCTTGATTGATCTCTATCTCGAAAAATAATTTTTAATCCACTAATTCTATCTTTATATATTTTACTTCTGTCAAAATCCTCAATTTGTATAGCTGAGAATTCATCAAGAATTGCATATTCATAACCAAATTCTTTTACTATTCTAGCCGCTGAAGCTGAATACGCCATTTCTGGAAAAAAGAAACCTTGAGGCTTAAAATCTTGACCAAAATGTTTCTTAAGTATTTCTTCGTTTTCCTTTATTTGTCTTTTTATTTCATCTTCAGGAATCAAAGGAAGAAGAGCATGATAGGCAGCGGTTCCCACAAGTTCAGCTCTATTTTCCAACACTAATTTTTTTAGTCTTTCAATGAAATCACTTTCTCCCATCTCAAAAAGTCTTTCTAAAAGACAACCACTTATATTAATTGTTAGACGAAATTTTGGATTTTCTTCTAATAGTCTAATAACACGCCAATAACTTTTATCCAAAGCTAACTTTATTTCATATGAATCAATATTAGCTGGTTGATAAAAATGTAAAAAATTTAACCAAATCATATTTTTATTTTTCTTTTAAAACTTTTTGATAAAGTTCTATATATTTATTAGCTGGTATTTCCCAACTATTTGATTGCTTCATAACCTTCTTAACTAAACTCTTCCAGGTTAATTTATGCTCATAATTTTCTAAAGCTCTAATAATTGTAGCAAAAAATAAGTTAGGGTTTTCTTCTTTAAAAGTAAAACCATTCCCTTTTCGACTAGCAGGACTATAATTTTCAACTGTATCAAAAAGACCGCCAATTTCCCTGACAATAGGAATACAACCATATCTCATAGCAATTAATTGATTTATTCCACAAGGTTCATGATTTGATGGTAGCAAAAATAAATCACTTCCGGCATACAATAAAGTTTCAATTTTTTGATCAAAGGGCATCCAAATCATTTTATTTTTATTTTTAGCGGCAATTTTTTTAATTGGTTTTATATACTCTTCATTGCCATCACCCATAAATACTAATTGAATATCAAACTTTAATAAATCATCAAGAATGTTTAAGATAAGATTAAAACCTTTTTGGAATGTTACTCTTGAAGTTGTGCATAAAACTGGAATATCAGAATCAAGAGGTAAGCTAACTTTTTCTTGTAAATATAATTTATTTTCTTTTCTGGCAGCATTAGAATTTTCAGGAGAATAATTTACTTTTAAACCAGGGTCTTTTGATGGATTGTAGGTATTATAATCAATTCCATTGATAATACCATATAACCTATCTTCTCTGTTTTTTAAAATACGATGTAAATCTTGACCAAACTTTTTAGTCATTATTTCAAAACGATATCTCTCAGAAACAGTATTAATAATATCAGCTGACAAAATTGCTCTTTTGGCAAAATTAATAGTTTCTATTTTAGGATTATCCATATGAGGAATTCTTGATCTTCCGTAATCCTTTTCTTCAGGTGGTATTTCCCACCAGTTATGACCAAGTTGAAAGATTAGATTGTGGATAGTAAAAATAGTTTTGGCGGTTTTTAAAGTTTTTGAATATCTAAAATCTGTTTTTAAGTAATATGGTATTAATCCAGTTTGCCAATCATGACAATGAATAATATCAACAGGATTTTTTAATAAAGACAATAGTTTTAACGAAGCTACATTAAAAGCTAAAAAACGAGCATTTTCATTTTTAAAACCATAAAATGATTTCTTTTTAGAAAAAAACTTTGGATATTCGACAAAATAAACTGGCAAGTCATCCATTAAATAACCTTTCCAAAAATTTACCTTAATTCTTTCTCGACTATTAATAACTAAATCAACCTTTTCAAAAACTGACACTAAATTTCTCTCTTCTTTATTAATAACTTTTCCATAAAGAGGAGTAATTACTATTACTTCATGTCCGAGACGTTTTTGAGCTTTTGGTAAACTACGTACCACATCTCCCAGTCCTCCAGTTTTTGAAAATGGAGCAACTTCAGAAGATATGTGAACTATTTTTAATTTTTTTGGCATAAAAATTTATTATTATTTAAAGCACAAATTGCTACAGCTAAAGCATCAGCAGCATCATCTGGTTTAGGTATTTCTTTTAATTTTAAAATCATCTTTACCATTCTTTGTACTTGATTCTTACTTGCTCTTCCATATGAAGAAACTGCTTGTTTTACTTGAGGAGGAGTAAATTCTTTTAATTCTAATTTATTTACAACGAGAGATAATATTATAACACCCCGAGCCTGACCAACAATTAAAGCAGTCTTAACATTTTTATTAAAAAATAATTCTTCAACAGCTGCATAATCAGGCTTATATTGTTTAATTATTTTATTTAAAGAAATATATAAGCACTCTAACCTATCAGCTAAAGAATCTCTGGCTGAAGTTTTTATCGATCCATAAGTTAAACACTGAAGACTCTTTCCATCATCTTTAATTACGCCATAGCCGGTATCGGCAATACCTGGATCAAGTCCAAGAATGATTTTAGACATAATCTTTAGTTAAGATTTGTATAATAATTACTTACATCCTCATTGTCTTCAAGTTCTTCCATTATTCTATCAATTTTTTCTCCTTCACTATCTTCAAGATTAATTTTTTCTTTGGCTACATATTCAATTTCTGCAGAATCTATCTCTAAACCTTTTTCTTGTAAATATTTTTCTATATCTTGAAGGTCTGTCATTTCAGTTTCCACAACCAAACCA
>CAZMJW010000140.1:1669-2938 GCA_964566915.1 uncultured Gammaproteobacteria bacterium | reverse complement strand
CAGAAAGGTCTTCTGTCTTTTGCCAGACTTAGTCTAATGAAACCAGGTTTATTAATTTTAGATGAACCAACTAATCATATTAATTTTAGACACTTGCCAGTAATTGCTGAAGCAATAAATAATTTTGCTGGCCCAGTAATTATCGTTAGTCATATGAATGAATTTGTTTCAACACTTAGAATTGATGATGAAATCGACTTAGGTAAATAAAAATGACAAAAAATAAAGTTATCGTGGTAAACGATAAAATGCAGAAAAATTACAAATATAGTCTAAGTGAAGCAATTGGACGTAATTTTTCTCCTGACTTTAAACCTGAATTAAGCCCCAAAGAAATGCTTGAACTGGGAGTTTTTTCTGGTGTCTATATGCGAGATTGTCAGAAAGAGTTTCCAAAAGCTTGGTTTAAAAAGGCTAAACTTGCTAAAGATAAGAAAGATAAAAACTTAAATTATTTCAAAGTCTCAGCTAGTATGCCACTTTCTCACTGGCAAAAGAAGGGTTGGATATATAAAGATGATCCACGAGGTTGGTTTCAGTGGTATTGTCGCTACTATATGGGAAGAAGGCTTGAAGATGAAGATAAGCGTCAAATTAAAAGATGGCGAGCGATTAAAAGACATGTAATTGCTATTAAAAATAATTGTCGAAGTGGTGATATTACTTGTCGTCCTAAACAGAGACAAGCAGTACTTCATTGGGCCTATGATAGTAGAAAATTTTAATTATGGAAAAACTTTTCAAATTAAAATCAGAATATAGTCCAGCCGGAGATCAAGCTCAAGCCATTGAAAAATTAAACAAAGGTTTGCTCTTAGGTTATAATTACCAAACCCTTCTCGGAGTTACTGGAAGTGGTAAAACATTTACAATTGCTAATGTAATTGATAATCAAAATAAACCAGTTTTAGTAATTGCGCCAAATAAATCACTAGCTGCTCAATTATATCGAGAATTTAAAAATTATTTTCCAGACAATGCTGTTCATTACTTTGTTTCCTATTACGATTATTATCAACCCGAAGCCTATTTACCAATTACCGACACATATATCGACAAGGAGGCAATGATTAATCAAGAGATTGATAGATTAAGACACGCGGCCACTTCTTCGCTTTTAACTAGGCGCGATGTAATAATTGTTGCTTCTGTTTCTTGTATATATAATTTAGGAGTTCCTGATTCATATTTAGAATCACGACTTGTTTTAGAAAAAGATAATTTTTTAACCAGGGCTGATTTAATAAAGCAACTAGTTAAAGTTCAATT
>CAZMJW010000140.1:0-1659 GCA_964566915.1 uncultured Gammaproteobacteria bacterium | reverse complement strand
GAGATGTTAAAAGAGGGCAATTTAGGGTAAGAGGGGATGTATTTGAAATAAGACCAATGTCAGAAAATATTATCTATCGATTAAATCTATCTGGTCAAAAATTAAGCCGAATTTCTGTTATTGATAACACAACAAGAAATATATTAGAAGATTTAAATGAAATTGTTATTTTTCCACCCAAACATTTTATTTCTGATAAGCCGAGGATTGAGGCGGCAATAAAAGATATAAAGGATGAGCTGAAAGATAGATTAAAATATTTTAAAAAAGAAGGGCTACTTCTTGAAGCAGAAAGATTAGAGAGAAGAACAAAGTATGATATTGAAATGTTAAAAAGTTTAGGCTTTTGTCATGGTATTGAAAACTATTCTCGTCATTTAACAGGAAAACTAGCTGGAGAAGCTCCAGATTCACTCTTAGCCTATTTTGGAAAAGATAAAGAAGGAAACCCAGATTTTCTCACTATAATTGATGAGTCACATATTACCGTTCCTCAAATCAGAGGAATGTATAATGGTGATAGGGCACGTAAAGAAAATTTAGTTAAATATGGCTGGAGACTACCATCAGCCCTTGATAACAGACCTCTTAAATTTAATGAATTTGAAAAAAGAATTAATCAAACCATATTTACCACTGCTACACCAGCAGAATTTGAAAAAGAAAACTCTAAACAAATTGCTGAACAAATAATTAGACCGACTGGACTTCTTGATCCTGAAATTGAAGTACGACCAGTTTTTGAAGAAGAAAAAAATAGGAGTCAAATTAATGATATAATTGAAGAAATTAAAATAATTGCTAAGAAAAAAGAAAGAGTAATTATTAATACTTTAACTAAGAAACAAGCTGAAGATTTAAATGACTATTTAAAAGGACAAAGCATTAAATCAAACTATCTTCACTCTGACATTAAAACACTACAAAGAACGGAAATATTAAAAGACTTTAGGTATGGAAAATTTGATGTTTTAATTGGAGTCAACCTACTTCGAGAAGGACTTGATTTACCCGAAGTTACACTAGTAGCCATACTTGATGCTGACAGAGAAGGATTCCTTAGAAGTGAAACCTCACTTATGCAAACCATGGGAAGAGCAGCAAGAAATGTTAAAGGAAAAATTATTCTCTATGCTGATACTATTACTAAATCAATGAAAAGAGCAATTGATGAAGTGGAGAGAAGAAGGGAAAAACAAATTGAGTATAACAAGAAGCATAATATAACCCCAAAAAACATATCAAAAAAGATTGAGGTTATGCTTGATATTGAAAACAGGGAAGATAATGTGAATATAAAATAAGTACAGAAATAAATAGTTAAATGAAATAATATAGAGAAAATAAAAAAGAGAGGAATTAATTTTCCTCTTTTTTCTATATAATTCAATATCATTCTTGATTATTTAATTACATTAAATTATTTGCCCCCCCCTCAATAATTTGCTATAATAAAAATATCAATAAAAAATATTTATATATAATAATTGTTAAATAAATAATTTGACAATTATATTATCAGTTAAATTAATTAAAACAATGAGTCAGGTTTTTTTAGGTTGACTTAATAAGTACAAAAATATGAAAAAGTTATTCTCATTTAGAAAAGTAGCTATCTATATAGCTTCGTTTCTGTTTATATTATCCCTGGGGTTAATA
>CAZMJW010000139.1:2654-2945 GCA_964566915.1 uncultured Gammaproteobacteria bacterium | reverse complement strand
CTCTCTGTTAGAAGTAAAAATGCAATTTCACTTCACCTTAACAATAATTTTAAAGTGATGCACTTCATTGAGAAAAACATATTTTCTAAAAATTTTAGTATTCAAAATTTGGTAAACATTGGAATTAAAAGCTCACCCGAATTAGAAGTTTACATTTCTATTATAAAAGATTTTATTTTTGAAGTAGTCCAAACAAAAGATGAAAAACATTTAATCGCTTTAAAAAATAAATTTTTAATACAACATACTTTTAATATTACTTCTATCCCTAATAAAATATTAGAAACAAAA
>CAZMJW010000139.1:274-2644 GCA_964566915.1 uncultured Gammaproteobacteria bacterium | reverse complement strand
TTTTCACTTACAGAATTCCTATTAAATCAAAATGCATTTTTTGATGATACTCAAACAATCATAGTGAAAAATGCTTTAAAATTATTTCATAATCAAAAAGAATTATCTCTTGATAAAATCTCAGAACAAGTAAATCTCACACGAGAAAGAGTTAGACAAATAAGAAAGCTTTCCCTCAATCAGTTATTTGATAAGCTTCTTTTTCTCTCAAATTTTAACGATGATTTATATCAAAATTATAATGTAGATATCGATACTAATTATATTGAAATAAATGCAGATATAGTAAAAAGAATTAATAATTTTAGCAATACAAATTTCTCCAAAGAATTTATCATCTACATACTATTTACTTACTTAAAAAATGATTTTTTCTTAGTCGGCAATTATGAAGATGTATTGGAGCCAAAAAATTCTAAATCACGTAAAAGATATAATTGGAATAATTTTTATATAGTAAAAAAAGAATTAGCATCTGAATTTGATTTCAATTCATTAATGAGTGATATTTCAATTAGAATAGAAGATAGAATCGAAGAAACATATTCCTTTTATTTTAAAAGTTATTTATCAAAATTTCTAACAAAAAATAACATTGCTATTATAGATATACTAGCTCCAATTGTTGAAAAACTTATTAATGATGAATTTGAATTATATCTCGACTTAGATGAAAATATAATTTTTAAAAGGAATACAATTAAAAAGGTATACAAATATGCTTATGAAGCTCTTGATCAGTTAGGCAAACCCTCAAAAGTAAAAGAAATTTTTGAAAAAGTAATAGAACTTTTTCCCAATTACAATACTGATGAAGCAAAAATTAGAGCTTCGATGAAACAGAAAAATGGTTTTGTTCCTATCGGTAGAAAAAGTGTATTTGGATTAAAAAAATGGGAAAAAGAATTAAAGAATTTCAAAGGAGGAACGATAAGAAATATTGTTCAAGAATATTTAATGCAGTTTTCTACACCAATGCATATTTCCGATATAACTCATTACGTTTTAAAGTATCGTCCAAAATCAAATCAATACAGCATTCTGCAAAATTTGAAGCTTCAAAAAAGTACATTTCCGATTTCAAGATAGCATCTGAAATAAACAAAATTAATAAAAAGACTTGGGAAGAAAGTTTTAAAATTCTTAAAAACTTTGTTTCTTTAGAAAAGAGACTTCCGTATTCAAATAATGCATCAAAAAAGGAAATAAAATTGTATCGTTGGCTTAATGTCCAAAAAAACAAATTATATAAAGGTAAGCTTAATAAAATAAAAGAAGAAAAACTTAATATTTTATTACAGGAATACTCAAGTACTAAAAGTAGACATAAATTAAATACAGATAAAAAATACAAAGAATTAATTTCATTTGTAACAATTAATCAAAGATTGCCATTAGCAAACATAAATGGAGAAAAAAATTTATATCGATTCTTTTACAAACAACATAAGCTTTTTAAAATAAACGGGCTTGACAGCAAAGAAAGAATCAAATTTATCGAAATTGAAAAACTTCTTCAAAATATAAAGTATGAAAATCAAAGAAACTAAATTATTACAAAGTCAAAGTCTTAAAGATATTTGTAGTGAAAAAGATATTAATTTCGAATCACTTGAAATGCTTTTAGAATCTGTAAAAACTAAAAAGTTGCTTAAAAGAAATAATTATCATCAACAAAAAATTAATGATGTAATTGAAAAAGCTTTAAAATGAAATTATCAAATATAGAAATTAATAATTTTAGGCAATATTACAATACAGTGAATATTGACTTATCAACTAATTCAAGCAAAAATATTGTTTTAATTGGTGGTAGAAATGGATATGGTAAAACTAATCTCTTATTATCAATAGTTTGGTGTCTTTATGGAGAAAAACTTTCACAAATTGATGATAACTTTAAAAAGGAAATCCAAAAAGAGAAAAACTATTCATCTTTTATGCAACAATCTATTAATTGGACAGCAAAAAGAGAAAATAAAGATACCTTTTCTGTTAGTTTATTAGTTTCAGAAATTGAACTTCCTGAAATAAAAAGAATGAATTCTAACTCCGAAAGTGTCATTATCATCAGAACTTTTAATGTTTCAAGTATGAATGAAAAACTTTCTATTTTGGATCCAAATTCAAAGTTGGAATTATTCAATAATGACGCTGATAAGATCAACTTCATTAATGATTATATCATTCCCATAGATGCTGCCAAGTTTGTATTCTTTGATGCTGAAAAAATTTCTGAGATTGCTAATTTGTCAATAAAAGAAGAAGGTAATTTTATAAATGATGCTTTAGGTAAAATCTTAGGTTTAGATACTTATGAAACACTTATTGAAGATATTGATTTTTACATCAACACATTAAAAAAAGAAG
>CAZMJW010000139.1:0-243 GCA_964566915.1 uncultured Gammaproteobacteria bacterium | reverse complement strand
AATCGTTGATAAAGAAAAAGCTATAGAGCTTTCTGAGATAAGCATTGAAAGACTTGAAGAAGAAAACGCTGAAAAACTAAAAGAAATTGATGACTTTAAAAGAGCAATTAGAGAATATAATAACTTAATTAACCTACATAGCAAACAGGGTAAATCAATCTTTAATAGAGAATCCATTGTGGTAGAAATAGAGAAATTAAAAACAAAAGAGCATAACATTTCTGAGAGATTTAATGAATTAAG
>CAZMJW010000138.1:0-2948 GCA_964566915.1 uncultured Gammaproteobacteria bacterium | reverse complement strand
TTTAATAGTGTACTTTTTCCTCCACCATTTGGACCAATTATTCCGATAAAATCATTTTTATAAATAGAAAAACTAACATCTAACAAAACAAGAGCTTGTTGATTATATCTAAAAAAAATGTTTTTCGCTTTTATTATCTCATCCATATTAATAGGCGTTAACTATGGCATCAGCCATTTTTTCTAAATTACTAAAATATTCTTTAGCTAAAGGATCAATACTAACAACCACACCATTAATTTCATTAGCAATAGTATTAGCACTTTTACCATTAAATTGAGCTTGAACAAATATAGTTTTAATTTCAAGCTCCTTAGCTCTATCAATTATATCTTTTATTTGTTTAGGACTTGGATCTTTTCCTTCTATTTCAATAGCTTCTTGTTTAAAACCATAGGCGTCTGCTAAATATCCAAAAGCAGGATGATATACTAAAATTGATTTATTTTTAATTGGTAAAAATACTTTGCTTAATCTTTGATCTAAACTATCTAAATCAGAAATAAATGAATTGTAGTTTTCTTTAAAATAATTTTCATTTTCCGGACTAAAGTCTATTAAAGCCTGTAAAATATGTTTGGCTTGAATTTCAACTAATCTTGGTGATAACCAAATATGCGGATCATTCCCCTCTTCATGTTCATTATCACTTTCTTCATCATGATGATCATGATCTATTTGATTTATTAGACTTATTCCTTCTGAAGTATCTACTACCTTCATATTTGGATTTAAACTCTGAATTTTTTCCATTTGTGATTTCTCAAATTCTACATGACCAATTTTAAAATACATATCTAAAGACTTGAGTTCTTCAATTTTTTTAGGATTTAGCTCAAAAGTTGCCGGACTAAAACCCGGTGGTATCATTTCACTTACCTCAACCTTATCACCGCCAATTCTTTCCACAAATTCTACTTGAGGTAAAATTGTAGTCATCACTTTTATTTTTTCATTTTCATATTCTTCTTTTTCATTGAAACTGCAAGCTGATAGAAATAGACTTATAAACAAAATAAATAAACTTATTATTAATTTATTATTATTTTTCATATTTTTTTTGGCAATTATTACAAATACCACTTAAAATTAAGTGATGTTCAATGTTGTTAAAATTTTTAATGTCAGAAAAATTATGCAAACACTTTACTTTAGCAACCTTTTTACATATACGACACACTATATGATGATGAGGTTCAGTGCTTAAACAATATTTTTTCTCATCTTCAAAATATTCTTCATTAACAATATTTAATTCGGTAAATAATGAAAGTGATCTATAAATAGAGGATAGATTAACTCCCTTTACTTTTCTGGCAATTTCTAAAGTAGATAAAGGCTTATCACTTTTATTTAAATAAGACAAAACCGCTAAACGAGGTTTTGTTAACTTATAACCGTTATTTATAATTTTTTCTTCTATATTTGTCATAAGATATATTTATCACAATTGCAAATGATTTGCAATAGATATGAAAAAAAATTACTTATTATAATTCGGTTTTTCTTCATTTAAATCATAATAATCATTAGCCAAACGCGCTAAAACATATAACAAACTTGATAATCTATTAAGATAAGCAAAAATTTTCCCATCCAAAGAATCACTATACTTATCATTTAACCTTACTGCCCTTCTCTCGGTTTTTCTAGCTATTGTCCGAGAAATATCTAAAAGTGCACTTAAACGACTACCTCCACTTAAAACAAAACTGTTTCTGGGTTTAATTTTCTTGGAAATATCTTCAATTATATCTTCTGTCTCTTGTAGAATATTTTCTGGTATTTTGATATCAGATTTAGCAAAATAAGCTTGAATAATAAATAAGTTTTGTTGAGTTTTTTTTATTATATTATATATAAAATCAATATCAAAAGATTCAACTGAAGCTAGGCCTAAATATGAATTTAGTTCATCAAGAGACCCCAATACTTCAAATATTTCATCTGCTTTAGATATTCTCTCAGACAAATTATATAAAGATGAGGTCCCTTTATCTCCTTTACCAGTAAAGTACATAATTATTAATTTAATTCACAAGCACCGCCAGCACAAGCTAATTCCTTCTTTACCTCTGTTTCGTCATATTTTTCATAACTAACTATTTGAGCAAAATCCATATTATCATATTTTTCCATTAATTCTTCGTATTTCTCTTTAGTGGTTTCTTCATAAGGAGCAAGCTCATAAACATGGTCTGATTTAGGTAAGAATGATAGACCGCCAACAATTTCCCAATTTTCATAAACCCAATTAGCTACCTCAATCCATTCATCTTCTGCTACAGTAATTGTTACTGATGGGTTATGTTCAGTATAATGAAGTTTTACCTTTTTCCAGTGTTCTAATTGATCAATTGCTGTTAAGTCATTACTAAAAATTGAACCATTAGGCGCTTTTACTGGAAACTCAAAAACAAAAGTGGTTGCATCGGCATATGTTTGCCCAACTTCTGGTTTATGAGGAACACCTTGATCTCTTAACATTTTAAACAATGAATCAGTAGCTGATATTCTTACCCTTCTAATATAGTATGGTGCATACCGAGCATGCATACCAGATGCACAATCAACAAGCTGAGATACTGTTCCTGATGGTTTTACGCAAGTAACTGAAGTTGATTGATTGACCTTAAATTTCTTAGAATATTCTTTATTAACTTTAATTGCTTCTTTTTTAAGCTTTTCCAAAACTTCTTCTTCTCTACTTACCTTTGAATCCCATTGACCAGTAACTGAAACTCCTAAAAGTCTTTCTGTTTCACAATTCTTCTGCCATCCTTTTGAAAGATATGGGAAATATGTCAAAGTTGCTTGATATGTACCCAGTATTGAAGCTAGTCTAATCTTTCTCATTAATGATTCTTCGCTGTCATCACTTCTGGCAATAACCTCTGTTAAATTACAAAATTGTTTTGATTGCAGAATAATTTCTCCACAAGGATTAG
>CAZMJW010000137.1:0-2956 GCA_964566915.1 uncultured Gammaproteobacteria bacterium | reverse complement strand
GTATCACTTCAGATGGCGACAGAGGCCTGATTATGGCCATAAATGAGGTTTTTCCTGGCATAGCTCACCAACGTTGTATTGTTCATGTTCAGAGAATGGGACTAGCGTATCTAACTAGATTTCCAAAATATCCAGCCGGGCGAGAGCTAAGAAAAATTGTTCTCGATTTACACAGAGTTTCTAATTATGAAGAACGCGCTGAATGGGTTAAGCGTTAATATTTAAAAAGGATAATTTGTTTAAATATTTTTTAAAGCCTGTTACAAATACGGTTTGTTGTTATTTAATGAATAAAAATCAAATAAAAATTTTTTGTGATTTTTTGATAAAATTTCCGAATTTGAGATATTTGAATGCTGATTGGATGTTTAATAAAGTTTTTATTCTGCAAAATAAATATAATATAAAATCTGTTTGTTTGCATTCTGATCCATCTTTTTTTAACCACGGTTCTGTGACGGGGGAGTTTAAATCCCTAGTTAGATAAAATTATTGCTATGAATAATTTAAAGTTTTCAATTCTATTTTTAACCTTTAACCGCCTTGATACAACCAAGCGAGTTTTCGAAGAAATTAAAAAAGCTAAACCGCTTAAATTATATATTGCCTCTGACGGTCCGCGAGAAGATGTTTTGGGAGAAGATGAGAAAGTAAAAGAAGTTAGAAATTTTATTGAATCAAATATAGATTGGGAATGTGAAGTAAAAACTCTCTATAGAGATAAAAATTTAGGGTGTGGTAAGGCCGTTAGCGATTCAATAACTTGGTTTTTTGAAAACGAAGAAGAAGGAATAATTTTAGAAGACGATTGTCTACCAAATCAAGATTTCTTTAAATTTTGTTGTGAAATGTTATCTTTTTATAGAAAAAACGAATCTGTTTTCATGATTGCAGGATCGAATATTTATCCCAAAAAAATGTTATCTTCTTCAAGTAGTTACGATTTTATTAAAATCCCAAGAATATGGGGATGGGCTTCTTGGCGCAGAGCTTGGAGATATTACGATTTTAACTTAGAAGGGTTTGGATCACCTAGTTTTTGTAAAGTTATTAATGCAACGTGGCATAAAAAAGAGTTTAAGAAATATTGGTATCAAATTTTAAAAGATGTTTACTATAAAAAACTAGATACTTGGGATTATCAGTGGGCTTATTCTATGTGGCGTTATAATGGTCTTTGCTTGCTCTCTAAATTTAATTTGGTATCAAATATAGGGTTTGGAACAGGTGTTCATACTTGGAATAAAAAAAATAAAATTAGTAACCTTAAAAATGAAAATTTTATTTTTCCAATAAAAAAATCTTCACAAATTAAAATAAATGAAGATCTTGATGATTACGATATGAGAAAAAATAGGGTGAAATTGATGAGGATCAAAAATTTTTTAAAAGCTATTGGCTTATTTGAAAAGGTTAAACTAGTATATTCTAAATTTTAAAAAAATTGATTTAATTTATATAAAACTCTTTTTAATATAAAAAACCTTGGTTTTTTTAAATTATTAATTGACCACGCTATTTGTAATTCTTTCCAACCAAGAAATCGATTTTTTATATTTTTTCCGCTTTTTCCATCATTTTGCATTCTCACAAACACGGTTTTTATATATTTTGTTTTTATTTTATGTATCTTTAAAACTCTAAGAATAAATTCATAATCTCCAGCTATCTTGAAAATTTTATTATAAAGGCCATATTTTTCATATATGGTTTTTTTTATAAACATAGACGGGTGAGGAATAGCCCAGCCATAATTTAGACGGTCTTCTTCGTATTCTCCTGCACTCCATATTCTTGTTGTTTTTTTGGGGTTTTTTGAAAAATAAACAATATCTCCATAAACACAATCTAAACCATTGAAAAGGGAAAAGGTTTCTTTTACTTTTTTAAGAATGTCATTTGAATAAAACAAATCATCTGAGTTTATTATTCCAATTATTTCTCCACTTGCCATTTTAATTCCCTTATTCATTGCGTCGTAAATACCCTCATCTTTTTCTGAAATAACTTTTATATTAATTATTTTTTTATAAGGTTCAATTAAGTCTAATGTGTTGTCTTTAGAATTTCCATCGACAATAATATATTCTAAATCAAAAATATTTTGAGAAACAATGCTGTCTATTGTTCTAGTTATCGTTTTAGAAGAGTTATACGTTGGAGTTATCAAAGTTATTTTCATTTGTTTTGAAATAATTTTAACATATCTTGAGAATATTTTTCCCAAGATAAATTTTGTTTCACAAAATTAATTGCATTTTTTGAAATATTATTCATAATTTCTGGATTTTCAGCAAGATAAATTATATTTTTAGCTATTTCTTCTGGTGATTTTGGCTCAATTAAAATAGCATTATTTTTGTGCGATAGAACTTCATGTGCTCCTGATGTTTTACTGACAATGCAAACACAACCAGCCAACATTGCCTCGAAAACAGCTAATCCCCATGTTTGATTATGATTTGGGAATATAAATATATCAGATTTTTGATAGTAATTTTTTAATTCATTTTCACTTAAGCCGTTGATTATTTTAATATAATTAGATAGGTTTTTATTTTCAATTCTGTTTTTTATAAATTGATAATATTCATTATGCCTATCTGTTTTTCCATTTATAGTAACTGATAATTTAATTTCTTTTTTTTCATTTTTAATGATTTCGATTGCGTCTACAACGTCTTCAAATCTTCTATAAGGGAAAAATATACTAGAAACGAATATATTAATCTCATTTTTTTTAAATATTCTTTCTTGATTTAAACCATCAAACATTTTAAGATTAATTCCGCTTCTTATTACGCTTGAGCTAGTTTTATAATATTTTTTTAATTTATTTTTAACAGAATTATCTAATACAACTATTTTTTTTATATTTTTTGCTTCAATTTTTAATAAAAAATAGTTTATAATCCTTAATATTTTTTTATTTTTATTTGCCATGTTTATTAATGAT
>CAZMJW010000136.1:0-2969 GCA_964566915.1 uncultured Gammaproteobacteria bacterium | reverse complement strand
CCTTTCTTTAATTTTTTTCATCATTTAACCTCCCATGCATTATAAATCATTTTCTCTGTGCTGTCCCATGTGTCTAGATATACACCATCAACAACTGCTACAACGTGCCTTGCTAATTTTAGGATATATGTTCCTTCTGGATATTGTTTTACAAAATCCTTACCTCGTAATCTTGGAACTCCTTTTACTGCTGGGAATGATATTTTCTTCCAACCGTTAAGTTTAGTATATTTATCAATAAACTTTCTATTCTGATAACTTGTTTCTTTTAATTCCTTTTTAATTCTATTAAGATGTTTTCTTACTTCTAAATAGTCACCTTCTACTGCGATCGTTATTGCTCTTACCACACAATCAGTAACTCTCTTTCCTTCTGGATGTGGATTTCTGTATCTATAAATCTCTTTTACTCCATTTACAAATAATACACTCATCTTTTTTCTCCTTTTCTTTTTTAAAAACCTTTTTTACACTCTCTATTATACACATAATGAAATAGATGTCAAGCATTTTTTTTATAAATAATTAAAAAAATTTTTTAGGTGCTTTTTAACTAGCTCCTAATTTCACTTGTAATTCTATAACATAACAATTTATATGTCAAGCATTATTATATTTTTTTAAATTATTTTTTTGTAAGCAATAAAAAAAGACCCTATTAGTCAATTCTAATAAGGTCGCTTGTATGATATGGAGTTATAATTTCTTGATTGTTTGTCAGCGTTTTATCTTTTTCTAGATGGGTATTACTAGATAAATCATTTATAACAACTTCTGGAGATGTTTTAATCGGCTCTTCTATCATATACCAATCAGCATTCTCAATTAAGGAAGTTCTAAAGCTAATGATTTTATTTGCCTTCAAAATTATTGTTTTTCTATAATTTTTTGTAATAAAATTAAAATCACTCATATATCTAACATAACCAAAAATTAACCAAGTCGCAAAAAAGAACAATCGCCAAATTACTATATTCCAATTAGCATTTGCGAAAGGCTCTAATATATATAACCCACTTATAATACCAGTTATAGTTTTACCAATTAAATTACTTACATTCTTTTTAGCAGAATATTTTTGTATATTTAGTGGCTTGTTATTTCTCTCTTCTTGCTCTTCTATATCAGATAAAAGCCAATCGCTAGTTATATACCCATAACCAATATTAAGAGCTTTATTAACTGCTTTCTTTTGCCTTTTAGTTAAATCTTTTAATTTGTCTTTATTAAAATTATCTAAAAAATCAATCTTTAAACCAACTTTTTTGAGAAGCCTATTTCTTTTTCTTATCATTGTTTGTTCGTTGTCTTTTTCGCAAAATATATCTAGTTTGTTAATGTCGCCATCAATTTTAGTAATTTCTTCTTCTAAGGTGTTATAAGCTCTAATCATATCGGTATCATTGAAACTATCAACTATTGCTTGTTGTCCGAATAAACCACTTATTAACCACCCAAGAATAGTCGCTAAAGCTGAATTTGCAATAATTGTATTTATGCTTTCTCCAGTTTCTGCAATGTTTGATAAGCCAGTTAAAATATAAGCACCACCGACAATAGCAATAATTATAATAAACATATTTTTTTGTAAAACATTGAATACTTTTTTCATTTAATTATACTCTTCCACTTCTTACAATTTCTGGTTCTGCTAATTCTTTCATTACATTACTCATCGCTTTTGCTTGAATTCCAGCTTGTTTTTCATAATCATAAGTTTTCTTTAAATTCTCAATAGGAGTTTTAAAAGCCATATTTATTAAACTTCCAGCAGTTAAAGCCGTCATTATAAGTATAATATCATTTATAATGCTTTTTAATAAAATTGATAATATTAAACCAATTATTAAGGCTCTACTTCTTTTTAAGAATTGTGTTTTATTTAAAGCTAATAAAGTAGCAGTTCCAATACCTAGAATAGCACCAACTCCAACTTCTAATGCTTGTGGGAGAAAAACACCTTTTTCTATTGTAAAATAATTATTAAAATTAACACCTATTACAACAGCCATTGGAGCAATTAAGCCAAATATACTGCCAAACTTTAACCAATTTAATTTTCTTTTAGTAGTTTTCATAATTAAAACCACCACCCTTTATATTTCATTTATGGAATCTTTTGTCTTAATTTCTTCCAAATTACCATCAACAAGCCTATTTAACTTTTCTGCACCAGCTTTATAGTTATTTTTAATTTCTTTTAAATCAACTGCTAAATCTCTCACTTCTTCTAAAAGTGGGCTTATCTGTTCTTTTACTAAATTATCTACTTTTTCTTTAGTAGCCTTTTCATAATCTTTTAAAGAATTATTTAATAATTTTATCTCATCTTTAGCTTCTTTTAATTCTTTACCAGTCAATTTAGCCTTTTCTAACTCTTTACTAATCTCTTTGTTTTTCTTTCTAAAACCACGAGTTATTAAACTAATACCACCAGCAGTCGCTAAACTTCCAATTCCAGTAGATATAGCAATAGGAACTCCTAATTCTTCTAATTGTCTAGCTAACCAAGTTGTTTCATTAGTATTGTTTTCTATTGGATCATCTTCTATAATTTCATTATCTGCTAAATTAGTAAACCCAGTTAGAAGGAAAAACAAAACTACAACAAACATAAGCATTAGTATTTTATTATTCTTCATTAGCAATACCCCCTATATCAGTTATTATTTCTTTGAAGATATTTTTTAATCTTTCAATTTCATTAGACAAATCTAAAATAGATTTATCAGTGTTTTTAATATAATCGCCTAGTAATAAGCCATTATCTAACTTTACATTTTCTAAAGGTATATATTCTTCTATTCTTTTACCTTTTTTAATTCTTTCAATATAGACTTTCATTTTTTAATAAATTAAACCTTTCTTTATTTTTAATATAAATCCAAGTGCAAATAAGCACCCAAACATATCAATAATAACATCGTTAATACTACCACTTCTACCACTAATAAAAGTCTGTATAAACT
>CAZMJW010000135.1:0-3013 GCA_964566915.1 uncultured Gammaproteobacteria bacterium | reverse complement strand
ATTTTAGCAAATAAATCTCCAATAATTTTTTTTGGTTTATTATCTTGATTATTTTCTAAATCTTGATTAAATTGGAAATCATTTGGACTAACAATTGTTGAAGAAGATATTTCAGTTTTTTTTATATCAGTAATATAATCTGGATTTTCAACTACTAAATTATCATATTCTACCGTTTTTTGAGTTAATTCCCAAAAATTTTCTGAATCAATTATTAAACCATATTCCTTAGTCATATCAATCGGTCCGGTTATTTCTAGTATTTTTTCAACTACGCTTGGAGTGACAGATATTACACCATCAACAGTTGGACCATTACTTTCGTTGTAAAACCACATTAAATTTTCAGCAGTTTTTGGCCAATCTGCCCACCAGTTAGCATCCCAAAAATTCCAATGCGGATTAACTAAATGCAAAGGTTTTGGAGAGACAATCTTTTTTCCTTGCATTCCAGCTTCTAAATCATAAGTACCACCAGCGGGTACTTCTAAGTTTCTAATTTTCCCATCTCGAATATCAATTAAGGCATAACTGCCTAAGAAACCACCACTAGCTCTTAGTTCGGCGTTATTTTGAAATACTAATAAATATCTCTTGTCTTGACTTAAGCCAAGTACTTCTTTTAAATTATCGGCTGAATAAATAAATTTATTTAAATTATTTAAAATAAAACTTGATTGTTCCTTTAACAATACAAATTGTTTCTGATACTTTTCTGGTACACTTTCTTCAGGGATACCACTAACTATATTTTTTAACTCCAAAGCTTTATCAGCTGCATTTTTTGCTTCAGTTAGAAATAGGTTTAGAGAATTATTAAATTCAGATTGATTAAATAAATGACTGGTTGCCAAGCTAATACTTTCACCTAATTCAGAAATTAATTTTCCAGCTTTGATTATTTCTTTTGAATATGAAGCAATTTTAAGTTCTGGATCATTAGAAAAAGCAGCAAGTTTAAAAATAATATTATTAATCTCCGCTAAATCGTTTTCTGCTTCCAAAAAATTACTTCCAGCTTTATTAAACTCTTGACTAGCTAAATCAAGATTAAAATCTAAGGCAAGACTTGAAGCACTCTCAAGATTATTAATTGCCCCAAAAGAGTAATTCATTATTCTGTTTTTCAAACCTTCAAAATCAAAAAAATTAAAAGAATAAAGAAGTTTAATAGGAAAAGCTAAGAAAAATAAAATTAAAATAAAACTTAGTGCTGGACTAATCTCCCTAGACTTAGTATGAGATGTTTTTTTTAAAAAATTCTTTTTACATAATTTAATTTTTTGTGATATTAATTTATATCTTTTTTGTCTTTCTCTTTTTTGTTTAAATAATGTTTTTAAATTTTTAATTTTAAAATAATTTAAATTAATTTTTTTTTCTTTCTTTTTAGCTTTTTTCTTAAATAATTTAAGTTTGTTTTCTTTTTTGAATAAATTATTTAAACCTTTTTTCTTTTTGTTTTTATTCAACTTTAAAAGATTTAAACTTAAACCCTTTAGTTTATCTTTTAAAATATTTTCTTTTTCAATTTTTTTTTCTTTCGGTATTTTTCTTCTTTCTTTTTTTTGTTTTTTTTCTAATTTAATTTTGTTTATATCTTTTTGCTCCTTCTTTAATCCATCTTTTAAATCTTGTTTATTTTTAAATTTAGTTAAAAAAGAAAAACTCTTCTTTTCCTTAATTTCATTATTTTCTGAACTATTAGAAACATTATCTTTTTTTCTCAGATCAACAACAAAACCAGATGCATCAGCAAAATATGAGGAATTATTTTTTTGTTCTCTATTATTTTTCATTTTTATCTTTCGTTTAAAACAGATAAATAAAGATCTCTTGTTTTAAGACCACACTCTTTCCAATTATATTTTTTAACAAACTCATTCCCTTCGCTTAGAATTTTTTCTTTTAAATTAATATCATCTATCAACAATATTTTATCATATATATCGATTACACTTTCTGGATTAAAGTAGATAGCTCCATTTCCAACTATTTCTGGTAGTGATGCTTTATTTGAACAAAGAACCAAGCAATTATTACTAATTGCCTCAAGTGGGGGTAAGCCAAAGCCTTCATAAAGTGAAGGAAAAATAAAAGCTTTAGCTTTCTGATAAAGATTTTTCAAATTTTTATCAGAAACATGACCTAAAAATATTACTTTTGAATTAATATTATCATTATCAATATAAAGACCTTTTGAAATAGCTTTATTAATCAATCTTTTATAAAAATAATCTATTCTTCCTACTAAAAGTAATTTTAAATCTTTAAGTTCACTATCGTATTTATCAAAAACATCCAATAATCTTTCTAAATTTTTATGAGGATAAGCGCTACCAACATAGAGAATAAAATTATTTGGTAAATCTTTTAAATCATTACTTTCATTAATTAAATAATCTTTATCTCTATCACTATTTAAAAAACTAACTCCTTCATGAGTAACAATAATTTTTTCAGGATTAATTTTAAATTCTTTTACAATATCATCTTTGGTAAAATTAGAGACAGCAATTATTTTTCTGGATTTTCTAAGAGCGTGTCTAATAATAAATTTATAGGCAATATTTTTAAAGCGGTAAATTAATTTACTTTTTGTAGTTGCTCTAATAGTCGGAAAATGAGTTAAAATTAAATCATGAATAGTTACAATAAATTTTTTAAAATAAAAAAATGGAACATTAAAATGAGGAATATGAACTAAATCCAGGTTTGCCTTATAAAAATAATAAGGCATCATTATTTGCTCTTTTAAGGTATACCAACGACAATCTACTATTATTTTTTCAACATTTTCATTTTTATCAATAGTCAATAAATCATAATTATCTTTGGATAAGAATACAACAAAAGTGAAATCAGTAGATTTTTCTTCTTTGTTTATCTTTATTATATTGTCTACCACTTCTTGAGTATATCGACCCAATCCTTTTCCAATTGGTCCATAAAATCTGGCATCAATTCCTATTCTCATTTTTTAAATTTATTATATAGTTGGTAAATTAGGTGG
>CAZMJW010000134.1:0-3036 GCA_964566915.1 uncultured Gammaproteobacteria bacterium | reverse complement strand
GAAGCGATAAGAAGGAGTAAAAGTTTGGTAAAAAATTATTTCTGGCCTGTTCTTCTTAGAATTGCTTTAGTTACCATTGTTTTTGTTATTCTATTTTCTATTCTAGAAATACCATTATCATTTGTTAGTGAAGAATCAGTTTTCTTTTCAATATGGAATATTGTTACACAAATTATTGCCCTTATTGTTTCTCCATTATCAATTATATATTTATCTAAGATATATAAAAATCTAGTTAAGATAAAAGATTAAATTAATGAATAAAAAACAAATTAAAGTAAAGGTTGATGGACGAATATATTACGGAAAAGAAGGGCAAAGTATTTTAAATTTTTTAACTGAAAAAGGTTTTAAAATACCAGCTCTTTGCCATTATCCAGATTTAAAGATAAAAGCAAATTGTCGGGTTTGTTTAGTTGAAGTTAAGGGTTGTGATAAACTCTTAACTTCTTGTTCTAATTTCATTAAAGAAGGAATGGAAATATATACTTCCTCTGATAAGGTTAAAAAAGCACGACAAATCAATATTGAACTTCTTTACGCATCTCATATGGAGAAATGTCCGACTTGTTCTTTTCGCTTTGATTGTAATTTACTCAAGTTTGCTAAGGAATATAAGTTAAAGATTAACAGATTTGCTGATAGAAAAAATAATCGACTAACATATAAATTTGGATCAGCTATCGAAATTGATGGTAGTCAATGTATTGATTGTGATAATTGTGTAGAATCTTGTCAGCTTCAAGGAATTTCTTTTTTAGAAAAAGATTCTTATGGAATAAATCAAGAGATAAAAGCTGTAAAAAATCCTAAAAAAACATGTGTTTTTTGTGGTCAATGCACACTCCATTGTCCAGTTGCAGCTTGCCAGGAACAAGATTCAGTTATTCCAGTTGAAACTGTATTAAAAGAAAAAAAGAAAATTATTGTTGCTCAAATAGCGCCAGCGGTAAGGGTATCTTTGGGTGAAAGTTTTTCTTATGATTATGGAGTTAATGTTGAGAATGAAATTTATACTGCCTTAAAAAAATTAGGTTTTAATTATGTTTTTGATGTTAATTTTGGAGCTGATATTACCACTATGGTTGAAGCTGAAGAATTAGTTGAAAGAATGGGTGATAAGAAGGCTGTTTGGCCAATGATAACTTCTTGTTGTCCGGCTTGGGTGGCTTATGTTGAATTTTATCATCCAGAATTAATTAAAAACCTTACCACTGCCAGATCACCGCATATTCATAATGCAGCGGCAATTAAAACATATTATGCTAAAAAACTAAATATTAAATCTTCTGATATATACTTAGTTTCAATTATGCCTTGTACAGCCAAGAAAGAAGAAAAAGAAAGATTACAACATAAATATCAGGGATTAAAACTAGTTGACGAGGTATTAACCACCAGAGAGTTTGCTTATCTTCTTAAAAAAAATAATATTGATTTAGTTAAGTTGAATAAGAATGAAGGAAAAGAATTCTTTTTCAATGGTAGTGGTGCAGCTGCTATTTATGGTACTAGTGGTGGGGTAATGGAATCAGCTCTTAGATCTGTTTCATATTTTTTAAGAAATGAGAAAAATACTAAAAATATTAATTACAAAACAAAGAATTTAAAAAAGAATAATTTATCTTCTAAGTTAGAATTTAAAGCAGTTCGAGGTTTAGATGGTGTAAAAGAAGCAGAAGTAGAAATAATGGATAAAAAATTGAAAATAGCTGTTGTTAGTGGTTTAAAAAATGTTGAAAATCTTATTCCTAAATTATCAAAATATCATTATGTAGAAGTAATGGCTTGTCCTGGTGGTTGTATTGGAGGCGGCGGACAACCAATTCCAACTACCAAGGAGATAGTTGAAAAAAGAATGAATGCTTTATATCAAATTGATAAAAAAAGAGATGTAAGGCGAGCACATGAAAATCAAGAAATGTTAGATTGTTATCAGTTCTTGAAAAATGATAAAAAAAGAGCTAAACTACTTCACACTGATTATAAAAAAAGTAAAAGAGTGATTACCAAAAAAAAATGAATATCCCAGATTATATAAAAGAAATTAGTAAAAAACTAAAAAGTGAAAACTTTGAGTCTTTTTTGGTAGGTGGATCTGTTAGAGACATTTTAATGAATATGGAACCTAAGGATTTTGATATTACTACTAACGCTTTACCTAATGAAATATTAAAAATATTTCCGGAATCTAAGTATGAAAATGATTTTGGTACAGTTATTTTACCGATCAAAGAAAATGACAAGTTAATAACTGTTGTTGAAATTACTACCTATAGAAGTGAGCAAGGTTATTCTGATTCTCGCCACCCTGATGAAGTTAAGTTTGAGACAAATATAGAAAAAGATTTAGAAAGAAGAGATTTTACCGTTAATTCATTAGCAATGGATGTAGAAACAGGTGAAATAATTGATTTATTTGGTGGAAAAAAAGATATTAATAAAAAAATTATCAGAGCAGTTGGTGAGCCAGAATTACGTTTTAAAGAAGATGCGCTTAGAATGATAAGAGCTATTAGATTTAGTTCGCAATTAAATTTTGAATTAGAGCCAAAAACTCAAAGAGCTATTACTAAATTAGCCGGTTCAATTAAGTTTGTTTCCAAGGAAAGAATTAAGGATGAATTAATTAAAATTCTTAAAACAAAAAAAGCTTATGAAGGCATAATGCTTCTTCATGAAACAAAATTATTAAATTATATTATTCCAGAAATTGAACAAGGAGTGGGTGTAAAACAAGATAGGCATCATATATATACCGTTTTTAAACATAATGTTTTATCATTAAAACATTGTCCAAGTCTAGATTGGCAAGTAAAATTAGCCGCCTTGCTTCATGATGTTGGAAAACCCAAAACAAAGAAAAAAATAAATGGAATATATACTTTTTATAACCATGAATATGTAAGCGCTAAAATGACTGATAGAATTCTCAGCAGATTAAAGTTCTCAAATGATGACAGGGAAAGAATAGTACGTCTTGTCAGAAATCACATGTTTTATTATAATGTTGGAGAGGTAACCGCTGCTTCTGTT
>CAZMJW010000133.1:0-3094 GCA_964566915.1 uncultured Gammaproteobacteria bacterium | reverse complement strand
ATAAATATAATCAGGTTTTTAAAAAAATCAGTTCGTTAAGTAGGTTTAAATTTCTGAACATTTTACAAAATAATTATTTATATTGCCAGTTTAACCTTATTTTGAAAATATAGAAAACTATATTTTCATTTTTAAATAAAATGTTCCCTTTCAAACTTTTAAAGCAGATATATTCTAAAGAATGTAGAATAAATTGTTCAGTTTAGAGGGAGCTGTACTTATAAACCTGGAGCAAGGCACAACAATGGTTAGCAATTTTAAGAGGTTATCAGGATAAATGTTTCGATATATTGGACTAGTCGCAACTACTGAATGAGGCTCGAACCTTTTTAAACAAAACTCCCACTAATTACCGCGCTTCGCACGGCAGAAACTGAACACTAGGGCGGGCAAAAAGGAAGTGGGTTGGGAGGAAGGAATTTTTGCCCGCCCTCGCTTTCCGATTCCGATTTTTCCGCCGCCGAATTTCGTGTCAGTGAAACTGGCGCGCCGCCTTTAACTTTTTAGCTACTATCACTTTCTATATTATGACAGAAAATCCATTTTTGTGGAACTCTTACCAATTTTATTAAAAAATAAAACCCAATAGTATTCTAAACTATATTTAAAGTTAATTTTTTTCCAAAAATACAATATTACAATCCACAAAACAACATTTAAACCTCCAAACAATAAACATCCATTAATTGTTTGATTCCATGATGGCCAAACCCGAAGCAATACAATTCTAAAAATTTCAGAAGTTGTTGTTTCCAATATATAAATTGTTAAGCTTACCCCACTAAACCATTTTATAACTGATAGTTTACCTAATAAATTAAATTTTGGTTCTAAAAAAAGTACAGTAAAAACCAGTAATAACATAAATGTCCCGAGCTCAAAATTTGTCTTAAAATACCAGAAGTAATCTGGTGTTGAAATAGTTTTTTCAAAATTCATCATGCCAAATAATCCATAGAGGAAAAAAAGTATTCCTAATGGAGCAACTACAATCTTTAATAATCTGTTCCTTCCTTGACAAATCATCATACCTATCATTGCGCCAAAAATGCCATAGGCTAAGTATGGTAGTAATGGATAAGGATTGGCAATAGTAAAACTAAAAAAAATCGCTAATAAATACCTCTTCATTTCTAATGCCTGCATAAATAAATGGAAAATTGGAACTTTAACAAAGGATAAAACCATTATCAAAATACCTGAAATTCCTAAAATCAAATAATTTCTTTTTTCTTTTACTAACCCGTTTTCCCTTAATAGTAAAAATAGAACAAAAGAAAGAAGGATAAGGTTTAGAGCTATTGCGGATAGCGAAGAACCCTCGAAAAACTTGGTAAGATGAGGAAAGGTAAGGTGCATATTGCGTAAAGAACTGGCGATTGCGGTCATATCTGGCTTATTGTTTACAAAATCGTTATTCCATCTCCCTAAGAATATATTTATAACATAGTGAAAAAATATATAAATAATCCCAGCGATTATTGAATAAAAGAAAATTTTAAAATTTGCTACTTTTTGGCTTCTTATAGTAAGCATTATGGTGTTTGCCACCATGGAATAAATGATAAATATTCCACCCCATAGAGCCATAAAACTCATTAAAACAACAATTATCGGCGGGTTACTAAAATCAATCTTATGAATATTCGCGTAGTTAAATATTGAGGAATGAAAAAGTATGATAAACATCAAGGCTACCCCTCGCAAAATATCTAATGATTCAATCCTTTTGTTTTGCATCATATTTTTAATCTAACCTAAAATTTCTATGAATTCTAATTAACTTATTTGAATTCTTGTTAAATACTGGCTTTTCAAACACTATTGATATTTTGGGTGGCTTGCAGTTATAGTCATTAAAAACATTAATAATGTTTTTTAAAATTGCTTGGTTGTTAAATTGATTTTGATTAACCCCATTTCTTAGTTGAATTCTAACTAAAATATCATCGGGAGAATTCTGTATAGCCTGATATTCATCAATATCCTCCGAAGCTGTGATAATCGCCCTACTAATATAATCGGGGAAAATATATTGCCATTCATTAGACTTTACATTTTTAGCCCAAAAAAGATTATCAGCTCTTCCTTGAATATTTTCTATAACTCTGAAAGATGAGCCACACTGGCATTTCTCCGGACTAATGGTAATAAGGTCATTCAATTCGTAACGAATTATTGGCTGTGATTTTTTGTGTAAATCAGTAACAATTAATTTTTGGCACGGCTGTCCGGGCGGTGTAATCGTACCGTCATTATTTAAAGTTTCAACAAGCACTAAATCTTCGTTAATGTGCAAATTGCCATATCTGCAAGAAATAGCGATTGGCCCTTCTGTGCATTTATAAATTTGGTGAACGGGACACTTAAAAACTTTAACCAAATAATTTTTAACATCGGGGTAGAGTATTTCTGCGTAAGAAATCAATCGCTTTGGACTAATTGATAATCTACCATTTTCAACTTCTTTGGCTATTATTTTGAGCATTGAAGGAGGAGCGGAAATAACATTGGGCTGTATTTTCTCAAGCTGTTTTTTTACTTCATCAATAGAATTAAGTTGACTTATATAAGTCAACTTATGACCAAATTTATCTAAATTAAAGGCGGGCGAGCTAATCCTTAAAATAAAAGCAAGATTAATTTTTTCATTTTTAGGAAAATCGAAACGAGCAAACAAGGCAGCTTTCATATACTTTTCTTCTGCTGGAGTTACAATTTCTACTCCCTTATTACCGCTTGTACCCGAAGACATGCCAATATTCAACCCCTTCAATCTTTTTGAAAAATTTCTTGTTTTTTCAACATCTAAACAAAAATTTAATATTTCGTCTTTGGTTAACCCGACTGTATTATAATCAGTTAAATTATCGATCATTATCTTTTTATTAACGGTGGGTAATGACGAAATATTATTTAAATCAAAACCAGCATAATATTCCCTAAAATATTTTGAGTTAGTAGTGGCATATTTTATGATCGCTTTTGCTTTTCTGCTTTGATATTTTTCGATATCGCATTCATTAAAATACTTGAATCTAAATTTACATAAAAAGTAAAATAATAAAAAAGACTTTGTTTCTAAATCATCAAA
>CAZMJW010000132.1:0-3123 GCA_964566915.1 uncultured Gammaproteobacteria bacterium | reverse complement strand
ATTAATCAACTAACAGACTCAAAATACTTCACCTTCTACAAATACTACGAAAAACTAAAAAAAATTGGTAAAGATACAAAAAACCTAATTAAACAAAAAAAGCAAGAAACATTCATCTATCAACACATCAACGGCACTTTTAAGAAAAATAAAACTATAGGTATCTGTCACAGGAACTGGCACGGTATCAGAAGTGCCACTATTAATCAATGTTCTGATGTAATTTTAGTAGAAAAAATCAAAACCAATTCGGAAGCAAAGCTCATTTGCCAATACATCAATAGTCTAAAGATAGATAAGATCGCTATCAACGGTTTACCTCTAGGAGTAGAAAAAATCATTGACTGTCTAATTAATTTTTATCCCCACATACTCGTATATTTCATTTGGCATGGTTCTTTCACACAACAAACAAGAGACATAGATAACATACAGCGGCTAAACGATTTTTTTCCGTATTTCAAAAAAATTAAAAAAATCGGTTTTGTAAAAAAAGATATGGAAAAAGTATTTAAACATTATGGCATTCAATCTAGTTACTTACCTAATCGTTTTACGTTGGAAACCTCCCCTACTAAATACAAAATTAATTACCAACAAGGAAATAGACTAAAAATCTATATACCAGCCCCAATGGATTTAAGAAAAAACAATATAACTCAAATAATCGCCGCCAACATGGTCAAAAACAGCGAAACACACATAGCATGTATGCCAAAAATCAACTATTTGGGGCCTACTTTCATGAAAAAAATTATAAACCACGGATTTCTCGACCTTCAAAAGTATCATCAACTGCTGTCCAACATAGACATCACTTTATATGTATCCATATCTGAATGCTACCCCATGGTATTTCTAGAAAGCATATACCACGGCAAACCATGTCTTATAAGTAAGACATCAGAATTTCTCCTTGGCAACAACGAAAAATTAAAAAAATATCTACTCATTAATAACTTTGAAGACATCTATGAAATCAAATACAAGATTGAAAAAATCAGAAAAAACTATAAAAACATATCTAAAATGTGCTTAGAATACATGTCAACAACTAATACAAATAATGAAAAAAAAATTATTAAATTCTTCAATGGTCATCACACAAACTAAAACTATTTGCTTCTATACATATGAATTTTTTCCCTTCACATCAGGAGGCTGTGGTACATACATTAGACAGACCGTTGACATCTTGTCCTTAAAATATAAAATCATTATTTTAATCTATAACACTAAAAGCATAACCAATAAAATTGACCGTTTTTACAAATACAACCCAAACGTTCTTGTATTTAGAGTCCAAGATTTGGTAAGTCCAAAACTAAAATCATTTAACATCTACAAACAGCGCAGCTGGGAATTTTTTCAAGCCCTTAAAAAACTAACAACTCTACATCAGATTGATATTGTTGAATTGTTCGAATATGTAGGCATCGGTTATTACACGTTAAAAAGACGTCAATTTTTACTTAAAAATATTAAATACATCACAAGGGCACACGGCCCAATGAAGATTATTGATTATTTTGAAAATGATTTCAAATATAACCTCAGTCGAAAAATTATGTACCAAATGGAAAAGTATTCTCTTAAAAATGCAGATATCCGAATTTTTCCATCAAAGGAAATAATTAAAGATTATAGCTATTTTTACCATCACAATTTCTACAAACTCTCAAACAAAATATTACCTCCATACACTGGCTATATCAAAAAGAATTCGCTTAGTTGTCATAAACCTAAGTTTTTTCTGTACTATTCGAACCTTAAAAGAATAAAGTCCCCGGAAACATTTATCAATGCAGCCATAATATTCCTTCGCAACAACCCAAAATCTAAATATTCATTTATCGTCGCCGGTGGCGATAGCCTGTACAAAAAAAATTTCACTTATAAAGACAGATTAACCAGCATGATCCCTGATGATCTACAACCCAGATTTATATTCACTGGCAAAATAAACCACACTGAGCTAAATAGATATCTAAGGCAAACAAAAGCCGCAGTAATTACTTCAAAGTGGGAATCTTTTTCTCTAGTTTTTTATGAAATCTACAATAAAAACATACCCGTCATTGTTAGAAATATCAGTTGTTTTTCCAATTACCATTTTTTGTCCAAATATTCAACCCAAGACGAACTATTTTCACTTTTATGTGAACAAACAACAACTTCACCAGCCCGAAATGAAATAATCAAATTAAATAATTCTAAGAAATACTATCTTTCGTTCTATGGGCAAGTATGAATATAAAGTGAATATTTTTATATAACCGATGTCGACAAAAAAAACACCTCAATTTTTACAAAAGTGTTCCTTCACAGGTCATAACAAGCTAGGGAAAAACATTGTTCTGTTAATATCATCAAGTCTATTAATATTCACAGCGTCACTAATTTTATCGCTAAACATAGTCAAGGCAACAACATATTTTAATAATATTGATAACAAAAAAATTAACGTAACCATTCGTGCTACAGATCAAAAAAATAACCATTCCTTGGGCAATGAAATATGGATCGCTAAAATTATTATTAACAATGAAAGTATAGATTTGCAAAACTTTATATCCAATGATTGGGATATTATTGACTACACATTATCAAACAAAAAAGATGGTAGCCTTCTAAAATTAACTATAAATAAAAAAGATGATCTTACAATACATTTTGTAAAACACAAATGGTCAGGAATAGTTAGTGTCTCTATACCGAAGGAAGAAGAGAAAACTTTTGATCTTTATTCGACTAAAGAAAATGATTCTACCGCCTACCATTATTCTTACAATGACTCAAACTACCTTCCTAAATACCAATTCTTTTTTTCTATTTTAATTTCTGTACTAATAACGACAGTGTATATTGTCCTAAAACGTACATCTATAGTCAATATTAAAACCTATAAGCAAAACTCCAAAATTACAGTTGTTAATTTTCTCATATTATTCTTCTCATGGATAATTGCTCTTTATATTAATTATCCAGGCATAATGATATCTGACTCTCTGGACCAAATAAATCAAATTTTCTCAAATTCATTCAACAACGCTCACCCCATATTTCATACTCTTTGGATGCTTCCTTCCTTTAAACTTTTTCATACACCAGTACCGTTTTTAT
>CAZMJW010000131.1:0-3128 GCA_964566915.1 uncultured Gammaproteobacteria bacterium | reverse complement strand
CGGTTCTTCCTTTCGGATCTTCTCCATATTTATTTGGTCCGATTGTTCCATCTTTAAAAAATAAAAATAATCCAAAAATAAAATTAATGTAAGGTAAAAAAATAAATAAAATCCACCACTGACTCATTCCAATATCCTGAAGTCTTTTTGTCGTTGCCGAAAAACCAATGAAGGCAAGAGGAAATGTTAGAATAATAGACGCTGAATATATAAAATCATTTTTATTAGCAGCACCAATAGATATAATTAGAAAAAATAAAAACGTTAGTACGAATGCCGTAATTATATAATCTTTTCTTCTTAATCTACCTTTTAGTGTGGTAATATTATTTATTTTATTAAAACATATAAAGCTTCCTTCTCTATTATTTTGCCCCCCAGCTTCTTTTAAAACTTTAATAATATCAATGTGTTCATTTATAGCAGCCTTATTTATTGCATTGTATCCGCTATAATCTTTTGCATTAACATCCGCTCCAGCCTTAATTAGTTCTTTTGCTATATCAAGTTTTCCTTCTTGAGCAGCAACCATAAGTGCGGTGACGCCATTTCTATCTTTTGCATTAACATCCGCTCCAGCCTTAATTAGTTCTTTTACTATGTCAAGATTATTACCCCATGAAGATGCTATTATTAATGCTGTCCAACCAATATTAGTTTTAATATTAACATCCGCTCCAGCCTTAATTAGTTCTTTTGCTATATCAAGATAACCCTTAAAAGATGCGGCCATTAACATCGTATCTGAATTAGGACCCTTCGCACTAACATCCGCTCCAGCCTTAATTAGTTCTTTTGCTATATCAAGTTTTCCATTAAAAACAGCTATATATAACGCTGTAAAATTGTCATTATTTTTTATTTCAAAATCTATGCCACTTTTTATAAGCTTTTTAACATCATTAATATCACCTTTTTCTGCAGCATTTATCAATGCCATGTTTTTACTGAACCACATTTTATTTTTTATATTATTTTTATTGTTAATATTTTTCATACTTCTTTTTATTTTTTAATAATTTCACTTACTCAAACTTACTCATTTTTCTTTTTTGAAAATCATATTTTTATCTTTTGAGGCCAGTTTTATTTAAGATTATTCCCACCATCCAATAATAAAGGATTCTACCTGTAACCCATTGTCCCAATAAAGACATTGTTACAGCTCTGATAAATATCATAGCTAAAACGATTAATACATTGAATCGGCCGCCCCGAGATTTACTATTCTGTATTGACTAGCTAGAGAATCATAATTTAAGGTTATAATAAAAATTTTATTTTGAATTATTTCACAGGCAACGATATCAGTCCACGTTATTTTCATTTTTTTGTAATAACTAGACATTGTTTCGTCAACAGGATTTAATATTTTACAATTAGACAAATCCAATAACTTAAACTGATTGATATAATCTTTGTAATTGCTTGAATTTATTCCTTTTAAAATTAACCCTGAATCATCCTTAAAATAAGATAACCAATTTTCATATTTAAGCTCTTCTTTGTTATGCATTACATTGGTTACAAAATCTACGGCAGAAGGCTTCACTATGTCTTGTGTGTTAATTTTAGGTATTTCCACTATTGGCACATATGAATTATCAGTCGATTTATTTCTTGCTATCCAAATAGTAAAAATAATGACTATAAAAATTACTACAATTAAATTAATGAATCCCCGGTTATTTTTTTTCATATATATTTATTAATATATTTTAAAATATTCCAATTTATTTTTTAATATTTCTTATGCATAAATTTTCCCTTTTAAAAAATTACTAATAATAATGCTAATAATTCCTAATATTGGCGTGCCAAATGCCCAGAACAAAAGACTTACATCTCCAAGCTTTAAAAAAACATAAAAAGGCACACAAAGCAATGTAAAAGGGAAAAGAATAATACTTATAATAAATTGCATAAGAGAAAAATTATTAAACATAAATCCAAAAATTAAAAATGCTGCAGTTATTGGTCCACCAACATACATAATCCAACCGAAAAGGGAAAATAAAAATCCAAGCAAGCGTCTACCCACATAACTAAATAATCCAACAAATAGAGCAAATATTATAAATATTGTAAATATGTTCATATTATTAATTTTAATAACTTATTTTGCTTATTAATAAATAAATCATGATTTATTATGCTCTCCACTAAAATTAGCTTTTATTCTTTTGCTCCAGCTTGTATTAAAATTTTAGCGACATCAAAATGTCTCTCTTGATTCGCCGCCCTTAATGCTGTGCAATTTGTTTTAAATATTCCCCATCCAATTTTAATATCTGCATTGACATCAGCTCCAGCCTTAATTAATTCTTTTACAATTTCAAGCTGACCACACCCAGAAGCTTCTATTAGTGCTAAACTTCCTCCGTTAAGTTTATTATTAATATTAGCTCCAGCCTTAATTAATTCTTTTACGATGTCAAAATATCCCTTTTGAGAAGCAGCTATTAACGAAGTGGTCCCCCTCAAGTCTGCATTGACATCAGCTCCAGATTTAATTAATTCTTTTACAATTTCAAGATAACCTTGATTGGAAGCTGCTAATAATGGTGTAAATCCTATAAATCTTTGATTGTCTTTAAAATTAACATCGGATCCAGTCTTAATTAATTCTTTTACAATTTCAAGATTGCCTACTAAAGAAGCTTCTAATAATTTTATGTCTTTATTTTCCATTTATTTAAAATTAATTAATTATTTTTATATATTTTAAAAAATATCTTCTGTCTTTTCTAATTCTGCCAACAAATTTCAGCAGGAGTTCCTATTTTTTCAGAAAGAAAACTTACAACATCTGGAAATATCCCTATTCTGTCTATTAGTCCATTCTTTAGTGCTGCCTCGCCCATCAAACTGGAACCGTCAGCAAGCTTTCTTACTTTTTCAATATCTAGGTTACGATTATGTGAAACAAGCTTTACAAAATATTCATGGCTTATTTTAATATCTCTCATTAATAGACGTTTTTCATCTTCGGATAATGTACGAGCAGGATTGCCAGTATCTTTATATGCTCCCGAACTCAAATTCACGTATGATAGGCCTTCTTTTGCATTCTTTTCCGCTTCTTGTAGATAAGACATAGTAACACCAATACTGCCAACATCAGAGAA
>CAZMJW010000130.1:0-3146 GCA_964566915.1 uncultured Gammaproteobacteria bacterium | reverse complement strand
GTTTTAATATCAATCATAATTTATAATCCTTTGCTTTTAATTACATCTTCACTCCTTATCCATAATTCTCCTTCAACACAATCATAGCCCATTTCATGTTTAATTCTATTATTATAATCATTTCTTACTTTAATCTCATTTCCCTTAATATCTTTATCTGTAGCTAACATAAACTCTGTACAAAATTCAAATTCTGAATCAGAAATCATTTTATATTCTATATCTTCTCTGGTATTAGGGTTAATAAAAATATCTTCATCATAATAATTTAAACTTTCAATATCACTTAAACTATTTGGTAATATACCATTCTCTTGATAATAATTATTAACCAGTGATTCTAAAGATGAAATATTATTAACAATCATATTATCAATCTTTCTCATTCTAGTCTCACGTGGTGATTCGATGTAGAACCAAGAGGCAATAAAAGCAGAAAGGATTATAATTAAAGCAAGGATAAAAAACAAAGTCTTTGTTTTATCTTTTCCTTTCTCTTTTTCTTGTTTTATATCATAAAAATAATAAGAAAAAACTAAGGCAGAGATAATAAACACTGTAATAGATTTTAAGACAAACTTAGCACTTAAATCACCTGAAAGAAAAGAATTAATAATAGCAATAAATACTCCCAATATTATTACTGAAGAAATTAGAATGATTAAATAGGTAAGCCAACGTCTAATTTGTGAATCGTATTCAATTTCTTTCTTTTTAAGTCCCTTGATAATCTGTCTTAAACTTAAAAAATATACTGGAGCAGAAATTAAAATAGCCGAAATTGCAAATCTAAAACTGTCATTGTTTCGATAATATGACCTTGATAAAGGGTCAAAGATACTTTGATCTATTATACCAAAAGCAATAATTCCCACAGAAATTCCTAAAAAGATTAAAGCAATTAAAGAGAGTAAGTATAGAAAAGCATACTTAGCTCCATGTTTGTTTGTCATATGTTTATGTGATTAAATACTTTATAAATGCAAACTAATTAAAACTTAGCATTCTTAGGAGTTCTTGGGAAAGGAATAACATCTCTAATATTTGTCATACCAGATATATACATTATCAATCTTTCAAAGCCTAAACCAAAACCAGCGTGTGGTACTGAGCCATATTTTCTAAGATCTAAGTACCATGAATAATCTTCTTCTTTTAAGCCCATTTCATTCATTCTTCTTTTTAAAACTTCTATATTATCTTCTCTTTGACTACCACCAATAATCTCTCCAATTCCCGGAACAAGTAAGTCCATAGCAGCCACTGTTTTATTATCACTATTAAGTTTCATATAGAAAGCTTTAATGTCTTTAGGGTAATCAATAACAAACACTGGTTTTTTGTATACTTCATCGGTTAAATATCTCTCATGTTCAGTTTGTAAATCTATTCCCCATTCAACTGGATATTCAAATTTCTTACCTGATTCTTCTAATATTTTAATAGCTTCAGTGTATGAAATTCTAGCAAATTCATTTTTACAAATATTTTCTAATCTTTCCTTAATTCCAGTGTCAATAAATTTATTAAAAAATTCCATCTCTTCTGGTAGTTCTTGCAAAACGTAGTTAATTAAATATTTAATCATTTTTTCTGCCACATCCATATCATCATTAATATCTGCAAAGGCCATTTCTGGCTCCATCATCCAAAACTCTGAAGCATGACGAGTAGTGTTAGAATTCTCTGCTCTAAAAGTTGGACCAAAAGTATACACTTTATTAAGACCCATAACTAAGGCTTCAGCATTAAGTTGACCGGAAACGGTTAAGCCAGCTGATTGACCAAAAAAGTCTTGTTTAAAGTCAATTTCCCCTTTATCATTTTTAGGGATATTATTCAAATCAAGAGTAGTCACTTGAAACATCTCACCTGCTCCTTCACAATCACTAGTAGATATTATTGGGGTATGGATATAGGAAAAACCTTCTTCATTGAAAAATTTATGTATTGCATAACTTAGGGTAGATCTTAGTCTATATACCGCTGAAAAAGTATTACTTCTTCCTCTTAGATGAGCAATGGTTCGTAAAAATTCAAAACTATGTCTTTTTTTCTGTAATGGATAATCGCTATCAGATGTACCAATAATTTTAATTTCTTTAGCTTGAAGTTCAAACTTTTGACCACTAGCTGGAGATTCAACTAAAACCCCTTTGACTTCAAGAGATGAACCAATACCAAGACTTTCTAGTTCAGAAAAATTACTTAATTCTTTATCAAAAACTATTTGTAATCCTTTAAAAAAACTACCATCATTTAATTCAATAAAACCCAAGTCCTTAGAAAAACGACTAGTTCTAATCCAAGCAGAAACAATTACTTCTTTATTTAAATATTTTTCACCACTCCTATTTATTTCTTTTATTAATACTTTTGACATATATAATTATTTAATTTCAAATGATTCAATGCTATGGTCTTAGTCTTTTTACATCACGTGGAAGAAAGCATGCTTCTTTTACATTAGGCAGTTCTAACATTTTCATTATAATTCTAGCTGGACCAATTCCTAGTCCACTATGTCCCGGACATCCATATCTAAAGAAATTAATATAATCTTTTAGTTCTTCAACATCCATTCCTTTTTCTACTGCTTGTTTTTCAAGATAATCAACCCTATGTTCTCTTTCTGCTCCGGTAGTAATTTCTAGTCCGCGATAGATTAAATCGAAGCTTTTAGTTAACTCTGGATTATTCTCGTGTCTCATGTGATAGAAAGGACGAGCTTCAATTGGATAATCATAAACAAAGACAAAGTCATGACCACTTTCTTCTTTGATAATTTCTCCTAACACTCTTTCTTCTTCAGTTGAAAAATCAAAATCTTTTTCACTTTTTATTCCTTTCTTAGCTAATTTTTCTTTAGCTTCTTTTAGAGTAATTTTTGGAAAAGGTTTTGTTGGAACTTCAATATCAAAAGCAAGATCCTCTTTCACCTTTTTAAATCCTTCAATTAAAGCATCTTCTTCAACTTCCATAGCTTGATTATAATCAATATATGATATTTCCATATCCCAACCGGTAAACTCAGTTACATGCCTAGTAGTATATGAGGCTTCAGCTCTAAATACTGGTCCACAAATAAAAACTTTTTCAAATCCAGAAGCCATCGCTGCTTGCTTAAAAAATTGTGGAGATTGTGA
>CAZMJW010000129.1:0-3179 GCA_964566915.1 uncultured Gammaproteobacteria bacterium | reverse complement strand
AAGCCTGGTATGTTGATCCAAAGAGTACTAACAAATACTTCATGGGAAGACCAGCTGATGCCTTTCAACTTATGAGAAACTTTGGTCTAGGCATATCTGAAGCTAATTATAATAATTTTAGTACCAGTGGAGTACCATCAAGATTTGCCGGTCAAATACTTCTAAGAGTAGAGAGAAATGGTGAAGCATATTATATTAACCCAGATACCCTTGAAATGAACTATCTTGGACGTCCAGCTGATGCTTTCAGAATAATGAGAGAATTAGCTCTTGGTATCTCTAATGACAATCTTAGACAGATACAAGTAGGGGAATAGTTATTAATTTATTTTATTAATTATATATAAATAAATATATATAAAATATAATTAATTATAGATAAATAATATAAGGACAAGGATACTAAAAGAGAGACAATTAATTTGAATTGTCTCTCTTTTATGTTGTTTATATTGTTTACCTTTGTTTTTTATATATTAAAATTGAATATATATTTTTAATAACTTTTTAATTTATTTTTTTTAAATACTTCTTTATTTTTTCTTTATATTTTCTTTAATTTGTTTTTGTTATAATTATTATGTCTTAAATATGTTTGTTTATATATTGACACTCTATATCCAATAGGATATAATATAAAATATTATATATGGAAGTTGTTTATTATTTTGATGAAAATATAAAAAGATGCCCTGTAAAAGAGTATTTAAAACAATACTTAACTATAGAGAAAGATAACTTAAGTATAATTAAAAGAAGACAAAAAATACTTGCTGATATTGATGCTAAAATAAATTTTGTTAAGGAAAACGAAGGAAGGCCAATTCCTCCAATATCAAAACCTCTTCATGGTTATAGTTGTTTTGAAATATTAAATCCTAAAGACTCAAAAACAGTTATTAGAATTCTATATTTTAGATACAAAAATATGATAGTTCTTCTTCATGCTTTTGAAAAACCTGCTAGTTATAATACTGAAAAAGAAAGAAAAAGAATTGATAAACAAAATAAGATAGGAGAAAAATATTTGAATATATTTAAACTAAACCCAAAATGTTATGAAAAATATAAATAATAAAAAAATAAATACCGATCCAATAGCAGACGCTAGAAATGGAAAATATTTTGATAAATATAACAAAGAAGCAAAAGAAAGAATTAGATTGGGTGTTGAAATATATAATATCAGAGAAAAGTTAGGGATTAGTCAACAAGAACTAGCTAAAAGAGTAGAAACTACTCAGAAAGTTATTTCTAGAATAGAAAATGGAGATGTAAATATTGGTTTTTCTTTATTAAACAGAATTGCAAATGTTTTAGAGTTTGATTGTAATAACTGGAGTAAAGTCTTAAATTTTAATACACCATATAAAATATTTTTTGTCGGTAGTTCTACTAAAAAAATTAAGAATAATAAATCATTTTTAAAAATATCATATTAATTATTAATTAATTTTATGAAAAATGTTTGGTCAATAATTTGTGAAAATTTTTCTATTGATCCAAAAAGTAATCTTTTAAGTATAGTTAATTGTATTGAAGAAATACGTTTGGAAATAGATAAAGATAAATTATCTAAAATTGACAAAATAACTGTACCTATAAACCTTCAGCTTATTAGTCTTTGGGTTGTTGATGATTTTTCTAAAATAAATTCAATTAAAATTAAAATAGAATTAATTGATCCAGATGGCAGAGTTTTAAACAAGATCTCAAATATTATAAAGTCAAATAAAGGAGAGAAAAGAATAAAAAGTGTCATAAATATAAATGGTATTCCAATAACTAAAAGTGGCAGATATTATTTTAAAATATTTAAAAAGGATAAAAAATACAAAGTAGTTTCTGAAATACCTTTAGATATTATTTTGATCTATAAAAAAATAAAATAAAAACAATATATTTTAAAAAAGATAACTACTTGTATTATGTGTTATCTTTTTTTTATTCGTATCAATAACTTGCTTTTATCGTATCATTATGATACGATTATAATATTAAAATGATACGAATAATATGATTAAATTAAATAAAATACAAAAAGAAATATTAATAGCTTTGTTTAAAAGAAAAGAAGAAGGAATGTCGCCTTCAGATATTCATGAGTATTTGTTAGAAAATAATTTTAAACATACTCTATTAACCACTAAAAGAGCCTTATATTTTTTAACTGATAATAAATACATAGCAGTTGAAAATAAAGGAAGACTGAGTTCTTATAAATTAACTGTTTTAGGAAATTTATTTTTGGAAATTGACTTTGATAGATACTATAATAGTGATCCTGATAATCGTTTTGGAAGATCGAATTTTAATTTTGAAATTTTTAAGGATTTTCCCAAAGAAATTTTTTCAAGCGAAGAAATTAAAATTTTAGAAGAATCAACTAAGTATTTTAAGAAAAGATCTAAGTTAGTATCAGGCGCTATTTTAAAAAAAGAATATGAGAGATTTGTTATAGAGTTTTCTTGGAAGTCTTCAAAATTAGAGGGTAATACTTATAGTTTACTTGAGACTGAGAAATTATTATTACAAAACAAAGAATCAAAGAATAAAACAAAAGAGGAAACACAGATGATTGTTAATCATAAAAAAGCTTTTGATTATATTATTGACAATATCTCTAATTTTAAAGTCGTTTCTAAAAAAAACTTATTTGAAGTGCATTCTTTAATAATTGAAAATTTAGGTATTAGTAAAGATTTTCGATCAAAACCAGTAGGAATAATAGGCTCAATTTATCATCCACTTGATAATAATCAGCAAATATTAGCTGCTTTAGATGATTTATTAAATCTTGTAAATAAATGTAAGTTTCCTTATTTAAAGTCTTTTCTTTTGTTGTTTGGTATTTCTTATATTCAAGCCTTTGATGATGGAAACAAAAGAACAGCAAGGTTTTTTGCTATTGCTATTTTATTAGCTAATGGCTTAGCTCCTATATCTTATCGTAGTGTTGATGAATATGATTACAAAATGGCAGTTATTTGCTTCTATGAGTTAAACGCTATTATTCCAATTAAATCAATTTTTATAAATCAATATATATTTGCTTGTAAAAATTATTTATATTTAAATGTTAAGTAGATAAAAAAGAGAAATAATTAATTAGGTTTCTCTTTTTTAATTCTTGATTTTTAGAGCTTTTTATGAGAGAATTAGGGTGATATAAAAAATAA
>CAZMJW010000128.1:0-3180 GCA_964566915.1 uncultured Gammaproteobacteria bacterium | reverse complement strand
CACCTTTATTGGCGTCAGATATTTTTACTTTAATTGTTTCTTTACTCTTATAAGCATCACGTAAATCATTCCATGCTTTCTCTTGCCCAACTAACTTAAATGATAATTCAAGTTCACCATTTTCATTTTCTGTTCCGATCACAGCTGCCTCAATTTCATTTCCAGGTTTTAATTCACCATATTCAGGAACCTCATTGTATAATTCTGGTCCACGAACAACACCCATTAAAATACCGTCGATGTCTAACTTTACTTCTGACTTAGAAGCTGAAACAACACGTCCTTTAATAATGTCTCCGACTTGAGGAATTTTAATTCCATCATTTTCTAACATTTTTTCAAAATCAATATCAAGATTTTGATCTTTATTATTTTCCATATTTTTAGTCCAATTTTTTAGATATAAAAAAATTGTCCCTAACCCCGTCTAAACGAAGCTCTTTGGCTGCCTTAATCCAAAGAATTTATTACAGGCATTTATTAATTTGTCTATGTATTCTAAATTAAATCACATTATTTGTCAATAAAAGAAAAAGGCCATATCCGAAGAGTATGGCCTTAAATTACTTTTTGGGTACCACGCTATTTTTCTCGCAAGCGCATAGAGCTTCGGTTTTAGAAAGTATCAAACCCCTAAACATCAACATTCCATCATGATTCTAAATTATTACCTTAGCTACTATTCTGGAAAAATTATTTTAATTATTCTTTCCTTATTTTCCCCAAAAAGTTTTATTAACAAAGTACAATCTCCCTTTAAGTGTAATTTAACAAACTTTCCTCTAAAAGTCAATAACATTTAATAAATATTGATATATTTTAACCATTGCCCAAGTATCAAGTTGACAATATGTTAATAAGTCTTTTTTTATTTTTTCTTTTTCCTTTTCTTCTAAATTTGCAAACATCATTTTTTCCCATTTTTCACTTGCCTGATCACCTTTAGATATATTTAAGTTTTTATAACTTAATTCAGGAATTAAAACTGGTAATATATTTTTTATACTACTACTTCCTTTAAAACGATAATCTACATATAAATCATTAGAAAATATTGTCATTAAATCAAACATATTTTCGTTTATCTTTTCTAAAAAATCTTTTTTATCAGGATGAAGTTCTGCTAATTTCAAATTTCTCGCTTTTTCATATTTAGTACTCCAAGCGATTGTTGTTCCTTTTTCATCTAAATCTTCTTTCATTCTTTCAACAAGGGATCTAGTAATATTACTAATATTTTCAGTTATTAAAAATTCTTTATGTTCTATTTCTCCAGACTCATGCATTATATGGAGAGAATATTGGAAGGGTAGTTGATCATATGGTGAAAAACCATTAAATCTGGGTACTGCACAAGTTAATCCTTCATAATCAAAAAATTGCAAGGGAAAGTTTAAAGATAATAATTTCTCTTTAATTTTCTCTTTATCAATAATTGCTTCTTTTTTTATATATGATAAATATTGAAGTTTTTTAGATCCTTTTAGTTTATCAACATCATCAATATCTGATATATTATATATTTTTTTATCTATCCAATTTTTTATAAGTTTCGGACTATTACCAATTCTATTAATATCATGAACAGAATATTCTGGAACTTCTGGATTTGAATAAGAAAATGTAGTGCAATGATTACTTCTTCCTTGGTAAACACAAGAACATCCCTTTTCCTCGTTACTATCTTCTAAATATTTTTTCATTTCAAACATTTCTTCTTTTACCTTTTCTTCAATATCTAAAACATCCTGACTTACATTGGTTATTAAAAAAAGCTGGTTATAATCTATTTCTCCTTGTTTTTGATATTCTTTATTAAAATGAATTACTCCACATTTATATATTTTAATATTATTATTTTCGATTACTATTTTTTGAAAAGCTAAATCTTTAATATGATTATGTTTTTTATCATTCTTAACTTTATTTACCGCTTTTACTTCATATAATTCATAAGCATTCTCTTTTTTGTTGTAAACTAAAATATCTGAACGAACAAAAAAGTTTTTCCATTTGAAAGCTCCTTGAAAAATAATTTTTTCTTTTTTTAAAACATTAATTGTTTCAAAAAGAGACTCTTCATTATGTTCTTTTATTACAAATCCTTTAGGAAAAAGGTTTCTGGCATCTTTATCAGCAATATTTCCTTCTTCAATAATTTTTTTTTCAAAATCTGATAATTCAATATCTAAAAATAACTCTGGTTTATGTTTTTTTAACCATAGGTTTTTACGACAAAATAAATATTCTAAATAATCAGTTTTTGTTATATACATATACAATTATCATATACAATTAAAAAAGCCCTGACAATAAGTCAAGGCTTTACTTTTTATTCTTTTTGCAAAATATTCCAATTTGCTTTTGGGTCAGTAATTAAAAAACCGTTTTTAATTAAACTAGAAACAGCTTCATCTTCCTGTTTATATTGACCAGAAGGAATGTTTACTCCAGAAATAATTCTGATTTTTTTATAATAATCGGAATAATGAAGAGAACGATTTATAATACAAGCAACACCAACAACTGTACCACCAGCATTTAAAACAGCTTGAACCGCTTTTTCGGTGGTTGAAAAATTATTACACAAATCTTCAAATAACAAAACTTTATCACCACCTTTAATTACGCCAGCGTTGCGACGAAAAACCAGTTCCATTTTTTCTTTGGCTGTTTCTGTTTTAAGTGCGGTAACTTTTTTCTCTAAACAAATTCCCGGAATGTTTAATAAACGGCCAACTTCTTGAGCAATTTTCACTCCCCCGCTTGGTACTCCAACCAAACAATTAATTTTGCCATTATTTTTTTCATAGGCATGAATTTTTTTCACCATAATCTCAGCAAAGTGATTCAAAATTTTCGGATGACTCTCAATTACTGATAAGTTAAAATAGGTATCACCAACATAATTTTTAATTTCTCCGTTTTCGTTTTCATAAGTACCTGAATAGGCAAGAATTGGAGAAACAATACTACCTTCTTCGTCACGATTTGCCTTATAAAAACCTTGAAGGTTTTTTAAGCTTTGAATAATATCACCTTTAACTAATTTATTCTGAATTGAGAAATTAAATTTTTGTAAGGATAACTCCCGGCTTCGAACAGCGCTAATATTATTTCTTGAATTTCCTTTTGTTAATTGAGAACCAACAACTAAATAACTAGCACCAGCATCTAAGG
>CAZMJW010000127.1:0-3190 GCA_964566915.1 uncultured Gammaproteobacteria bacterium | reverse complement strand
CAAGCGTGGTTGAATAATCCGTAACATCTGTACGTTCCTCACCATACTGCCTTTCGTGCTGTACAACGAGCTTTCCGTCATCATCAAGAATATCAATGTAATGTGCACGGATACCAACGCAGATGTTATGCTTTCTGGAAAATTCCGGGCGTGTAGAATAATAATGCCTGCCTTCCATACAGATCTTTCCGTAACCATCTGCATTGAATTCTTCATATCTGCACACATCAAACTGTTTGACCGGAAGATCTATAAGCGCCGCCTGATCTTTCTTAAAATTTATTTTTTCAGCATTAAAATTATTAATATCACCAATTTCCAAAGAACTTGTTTTTTGATAAAAGTTTGGATATAGAATTTCAGAATAATCAAATAACACGGTGCGATTATAAATATAGCCTAATTTCATTCCTAATAAACGATAATACAAACCAGCTCCGTATCCGGCCGGTTTAACTTTAACAATTAAAAAATTACTACTATTTAAGTCTGGACAAAACTGCAATTTATCCAACTTTGAATGGATAATCTGATCTTTCATTTTTTTTAATTTATTTTAAAAAATAACTAATTATTTATTTTTTGATTAATTTTGACAGATAATATCTTGATACTCTTGGTAATCTATAAATTATTTTTACGTATTTAGCAATTCCATTCTGTTTTAAAAAATTAATTATTCTTGTTTTGGTAGAAATTCTAGTAATTCCTATTTTTTTATTTTCATCAAAAATATAACCCAATCTTCCTGCATATTCAACAAATCCTTTAAAATCATCACTAATTTGTTTTTCATTCCTTTGCCAATTATCAAATCTCCTAACCTCTAAAAATGATCTCCATATAACAAGGGGTTTGGCTATTCTTAATATATTACCATTCGTGCCTAAAATTAAAAACATATACGATTGCAAATAGCAAGTATTAATGAATTCATTAAATTTATAAAAACTATCCTTTAACAGACTTGAGTTATAAACTAGAGCAGATAAAAAATTTATACCATGAAAATTTTTAAAGTCATCTCCTTGAAAAAAATCTTTATAATTAGTATATTCTTTGTCGTTTTTTATTTTTAAAGAATTTACTCTTGTTTTAATTTTTGGATTATAATGTTCTCCTTCATCAAAATTAATTAATATCACTGAGTAGTCCCTGACTTTAACTTTCGAAATAAGGCATTCTATTGACCCGCAAGTTACTATATCATCATCACCAACCAATCAAGTATATTTTCCCTCCGGCAAATTCAGCAAAATCAAGCCATTTTTTGCCGCACCGACATTCTCTTTGTTTCTAAAATACCTTATATTTTCATATTTTTTTTGATATTCAGCCACCACCTCCGTTGTATTATCCTCGCTGGCATTATCGGAAATAATTACTTCAACCTGATTATATATTTCCTGGTCATCAAACTGACAAACAATACTATCTAAAAGCTCTTTTAGGTATGGCGCCCTATTATATGTTGGGATGCAAATACTCAACAATGGTTTATTCATATTTTTTTATAAACTCTCTAAAAGATTTAATTATATAATTTAACATCACTTTACTCAATCCCGGATAAACACCAATCCAGAAAGTCTGATTCATAATTATATCAGTATTTTTTAAATCACCAACCACTTTATAATTAATTTTATAATTCTTAAAATAAGGTTGTTTGGTTATATTACCACCGAACAATAAACGAGTACCAATTTTTTTATCATTTAAATATTTAATAATATCATTTCTTGAAAATTTAGCTTCAGGTTTAACTGTTAATAAAAAACCAAACCAACTAGGGTCAGATTTTGTATTCCAATCAGGTAAAATAAAGTAATTTTCAAATTTCTTTAATGATTTATATAAGTACATGAAATTATTTTTTCTTTGCTCAGTAAATTTTGGTAATTTTTCAAGCTGAGCTAATCCTAATGAAGCTTGAATATCAGTTGCTTTAAGATTATATCCAATTTCACTGTAAATATATTTATGATCATACCCTTTTGGCAAATCACCTAATTTCCAGCCAAATCTATTTTTACAAACATTATCAACTCCAGTTGGACAAACGCAATCACGGCCCCAATCTCTCATAGAGCGAACAATTTTATTTAAAACAGGGTCATTGGTTAAAACAGCTCCACCTTCTGCCATTGTTATATGATGAGCAGGATAAAAACTACAAGTAGAAATATGTCCAAAAGTGCCAGTAAACTGACCATTATACTTAGAACCCAGTGCGTCACAATTATCCTCTATTAACCAAAGATTATTTTTATCACAAAATTTTCTTAATTCATCAACCTCAAATGGATTTCCAAGGGTATGAGCAATAAAAATAACTTTTGTTTTCGGAGATATTGCTTTTTTTATATCTAACAACTTAGCATTATAATTACCTAAAGAAACATCAACAAAAACAGGTATTAAACCATTTTGAATAATAGGGTTTATTGTTGTAGGAAAACCAGCCGCGACAGTTATAACTTCATCTCCTTTTTTTAAACGTTTTTCTTTAGGAATTCTAAAAGATGTTAAAGCACTAAGAGCCAGCAAATTAGCAGAAGAACCTGAATTAACAATAGAGCAGAATTTTAAACCAAGAAAATCAGCTAATTTCTTTTCAAATTTAACTGCATATTCTCCCTCCGTCCACCAACCATCCATAACGGCATTTACAGCAAAAATAAGTTCATTCTCATTAAAAACCTTTCCAGACACAGGAACAGATGACTTGCCGGGAATAAATTTTTTTGATAAAAATCTATTTTTATATATTTTTTTTATCTCATTATTTAAATTATCCATAATTTTATTATAGAAAAATTAATTTATTATTCAAACCCATTTTTAAAATCTCTTTTTTTATATCAGAACTAAAAATGGCAGAAGATATTATTATTATGCCAGAAAAATTATAAATTTTTTTAGGTGAATAAATTTTTTTCCCACCTATTTTTAATCCTTGTTTTTTAGAATCTTTATCAACAAAAAACTTAATATTGCATTTTCCCAAATCAGAATTAGCTAACATTCTCATTGTATAACTTCCAGCCCCCCAAACAATTATTTCTTCCTGGCTATTTCTAATTTCTCTTAACTCTTTTAAAATATTTCTGTTTCTATTTATATCTTGAGACATTTTGGAAGGTACCCATTTTCTTAGACACATTGTCCATGGGTCAATTGATATTGC
>CAZMJW010000126.1:0-3199 GCA_964566915.1 uncultured Gammaproteobacteria bacterium | reverse complement strand
TCTGGCAAATAATGTGAAACGGTTTGTTGTAAAAATTTATGAAATCTTCTCAAAAACTGCAAATCTGCTCTTGTGTAGATATATGGCTCTGCTTTATTTTTAAAAATATCATAACTATACTCATTTTCACCAAATGCTTTAACCGCAATGGCCTCAACAAAAGTTCTTAATTTAGTTAAGATACCTTGAGAAAAAAAAACCTCGTTCATCAGGTTTTAGACTCTCAATGATTTTACATATAGCATTTGAGGATATTTTAATTTGTTCATCGGTATTTCTCATTTTTATAGATAAGTAATTTGCTATTTATTTTTTATAAAATTTAACTCTTCATTTGTTATGTTAATTATTTTTTTTAGGTTTAAACCATACTTAAAAAATATTTTCCACTTTAAAGTTAATTTAATTTTTCTGTCTTTCTCAATATCTAAGGCATAGGGCAATCTAATAAAAATCAATTCATACTGCATAAGAACAGCCATGAGATATAAAAAAGGAATAATAGAAATAGTAAGAGCAACCGGAAGAATAAAATTTAACAAAAAATCTCTCATTAATTGGCCCCCTAAGTCATTTACTATCCCTTGTACTGATTTTGCGAAAACAATAAATACCAACAATGATAATAAAACATTAAAAAATTTTCTAACTTTTTTATGTTTTTCTTCCATGCCAGCAACCAAGGCTAAAACTGAGAATAAAGCTATGCCAAATTGTAGAAACAGTTCAACAATTAAACTAAATGAGTAAAGATTAAATACATATTCCACAAAAGCTAGAACGATTAAATTCCTTAATACGATATTTTTAAAAAAATTTTTATTTTTCGATATATTAGTCAAACCAAACATTAAAACGACAGCCGTAAAAATAAACCAAACTATTAAATTTTTTAAAGATATTCCGCTAATGTCAAAAAGCTCATTTATAACCATAACAATTATAGATGAATATACGGCCAATAATAAAATAGGTGATAAAATTTTAACATTCCAAAATGATTTAAAAAGATCCCAAATAGACTTAAAAAAACTATTCTTATTTTTTAAGACAACAAAAAAAAGCAAAACAATAAACAAAATAATTACTGATATTTCTCTGTTGTTCAAATCAAGCATGCAATTTTTACCTATTAATATATTTAATTAAATTTTTCTGCAATTTTTTTAGATTCAAAATTAAATTTCATTTCTCCTGTCGTCTTTCTACTAGTCCAATACTCTCCTTCTAAAAATTTACTGGGATCATTTATAATTTTTAGTATTGCAGCACCATCATGTATTTCGCTCCTTTCTCTTACTGATGACCTGGGGCGATTCGTGTAATTATAATTTAAGTATAAATTTCCCCCTTGTTCTAAATTTATCTCTGCCGCCATACTATAACTAGATGATTCTTCTGTAAAAAGAAAACAATCAATTTTATGAAAGTTTTGTTTTATCGACAAAAGAGCCGGAATCGGATCAAGTCTTTTATTTGTTTCTGGGTTTATCCAAGTACTAATGATTTCCCCTTTCCATGTTCCTTGTAAATCAGGGATTTTTACTAACCACCCCTGAAATATTCTCCATCGCCACGACCATTTTACAAAAATTAAAGCTAAAATAATATATATTGTAACTGCTTGAGGAAATTTTTTTACTATATTTACCAAATCAAAAAGAGAAGTCACCCCGCTAAATATTAACAACATTAACCAAATAATAGCAAAGGAACCGAATTGAAAATATAATTTAATTTTTGAATTTATTTTTTCCATAATTATTCAAAACCTATATAATCCCAAGCCGCATCAAAAAAGTTATGAGCCTTTTCCCTGGTCCAAGGTTGACTTGAGTGAAATAGATATTTTATATCATTAACCTCACAATGTTCTTTACAAGCTTCGTTATTGAGTGTGTCATTAAAACAACTGGCAACAACTGATCTTAAATCATCATAATAAGCATCTTTACCAAAATGACCACTCGGAACATTCCACACCATGCTCTCTATCAAAAAAGAAGCAACATCATGTGAACCAGGAATATTTTCGTCTTGCATTTTATTTCGTAACTTCTTCAAAATACGAACCATCTTTTTATATCGTTGACTAGTGTTATTTTGTTTTGTAATACCATTGTCATAAACATGATTGGGCCAATTTATTATTCTGTCTCCCCTATCTGTATCAAAGGCTATTCCAACTGGATCTCTATAATCATTCTCACCATCTCCGTAATAATGCCTATATGCAAACGCTGGCACAGCATCAGCATCAACTCTATAAGAGTTAGAGTGGATATCAAAAGCTTTATTTCCTCTAGTTACATACTGTACGCCAAAATAACTATTCAAAGCTTCATGTACTAAATTCTTATACTCCGAAAAACTAATACTACCTTCGGTATTTCCATAATCTTCACGGGTTTTACCCTCTGGATAACGCGGGAAAAATGTAGAATTTAAACGTATGCAGATATCGACATCACTATCTTGTTTCACGCTCGTATTAGAACGGTATGATCCTTGAGGAAATATGCTTATATCCATTCTTGATAACCTGTCATGATTGGCTATCGCTTTCTTTATGGCGTTTTCAGCATTCTCCATCTTAGTTTTTTCGGTTTGCCCAGGCGGTGAAGCCCATGAGCGAAATGTATCTTCCCAGCTCATATTATTTTTTTATTACTCTTAAAATAGTTCCATTAACCGTATAACCGGAATCGTTTATATCATCTTCATGCAAAACTATTGGTGGAATATCAAAAGTTGATTCAGAAACCAATCTTATTTCCCTTTTCTGATTGTCTTTATAAAATCTCTTGAAGTTAGCCGCGCCATCAATTATGGACAAAACATAATCCCCGTTGTTTGGGTTTTTCTTACTGCAATCAACAATAACGTAATCACCTTCATCTATGCTGTCGCCTTTAATATCTGCTTTATTCAAAGAATTACCGATAGCTTTTATAGCCATCAAATTATCCGGTTTTGATACGTTTAACGATTTCTGCGATATTTTAACAAAACCTTGAATCTTCTGTTCCGCCAACTCTGTTGCCAAACCACAATTAGCTACACCAAGCACTGGAATGTTGAAAAAATTATCCACAGCAAAAGCTTTTCGTTTTGCAGGTTTCTTGGTTTTAGTCTTCGGATCGTAATACAGCCATCCCTCGGATTCTATCTTTTTTAAATAATAAATAATTGTCTGCGG
>CAZMJW010000125.1:1253-3203 GCA_964566915.1 uncultured Gammaproteobacteria bacterium | reverse complement strand
CTATGGAATTTACAGAGAGAACTGCATTTTTTGTATAGACAATTATTTTGAAACTTTTTATAGTATTTTCAGTTTCAGATAGTTTATTTTTTATTTTGTGAATTTTACTAATTATTTTTTTAACATTATCACCTTTAATTAACACTAAAACAACATCGTCCACAGGTGGATGATGTTTATCAATAAATGCTTCGGGTATATCGTTTACTAAGTCAAACCTTACACTTAAGTTTAAACCTTCTCTTTGTAAAACTTCAGATATAATATATAAATTTTTTATATCTCCAAAAACAGAATGATCTAAATTCTTTATATCTCCAAAGGTGATCTCTAAAAAACCATCTTTCTTTACTTTTTTTAAATAATCATCTGCTAAATGACTACAGTGATATTCTATAAATTTGAGTAACTCTAAAGATTTTTCTTTAGTCTTTTCATCCATATTTTAATATTATCATCTTTAGGGTCAAGGAGCTACTTCTTTATAGAATAAGGATATTTTAGCTATAATACCCAACAAAATCCAACATTTACTCTACAATATCCAAGTTTTTACTAGATTTACAAAATTATTTAAAACTTAGAGATTTAACTATAACTTCCATCTCAGAAGACAGTAATTCAGCACCTTCTTCGTGGTAATCCGCTATGCTTAAACGATATTTATTATCAGGAGTATTAACTATCACCCACATGCCATTATCGGTAGATACTGCTTCTTGACCACCTATTATAACCTTTAAATATGGAACTGATGGATCATACCCAGAATTGGGACCCAATAACCATTGTTCTGGTGTCATGTCTGTATTACTTTCTCCAAGACTAATTATTATGGAAGTTATAGGTAGGTTTTCATTATTTTTTACTTCTGTCGGAATTACAAGATACCTATAAGTACCTCCATCAAAATCATCAATAACTTCTAAATAATCTGGATATTCAAAAGAAAATCCTAACTCGCTTTGATAAGTCAGGGTGTTTACCGTAGGGCTCTTGGCTTTATTTGAGTACACCAACAAGCCTAACCCTAAGAGTACTAAAATTAAAACTATTATCTTTATTATTTTTTTATTCATATCCAAAATTATTTTAACCTCTTTATCATAACAAAAACTTATCTTAATTTTTTTCTATTTTTTATTTCAGAAATCCATTTTTTTGTAAACACGACCAAAATTGAAATAACAAAAGAAAAAAAAGTTACCCCTAAAAGATTTTCTATGTTTAATTGTGACGGATCAGTTATTAAATCAATTAAAAAATAGAATAAAAAAAACAAGATAAACAACCATTTAAAAATACCCAAAAATCTCTTTTTTAAATAATTATTTTTCCAAATAATTATTACTCCCAAAATCAATAATATTCCGTACAACATAAAATAAAATTAATTATTAATTCCATTTCGTCTTAAGCAAACTTTATACATAAATTCAAGTTGATCAAGATTCGTGCCCGTAGGCCTATTCTCTAGTGACCATTTTGTACACTTTGAATAAATCCTAGCCGGTCTTACTGAAAACCAATAAAAACTTCCCCCAATAATAACTATTATCAGTATAACAAATTTCCAATTATTTAACTTTATTAATATTTCTTTAAATTTTTTCATAAATTAAAATTTATCTAATTCTTTAATTTTTTCCCATTCACTAAAACCTTGAGATACCATTATCACTCCCCATATAAAACCTCCAATCCAAACAATAGGTGAAATAGAAAAAATAACTGTAGTTATTGCTATGATCAAAATAATCAGTCCTATAATTAACTTTGGATATGGATTAAAAGATTTAAAAACTAACGGATTATGACATCGCGTACAATTTCTCAAGCCAATATTTTTTATCATAGAATAAATAATGTTACATTTTCGACAATACGGTCTTAAATACTTATTATATTTTCTTGTTTTAATAGTCTTAGTATTTTCTTTATTATTTTTTT
>CAZMJW010000125.1:0-1243 GCA_964566915.1 uncultured Gammaproteobacteria bacterium | reverse complement strand
CTTCTTCAACAAGTATCATTTTACAATTCGGACATTTGTTTGTTTGTAATTGAATTTCTTTTCTACAAAATGGACATTTTTTCATAAATCTTTTTTATTCATAATAATAACCCAAAAGCCTAGCTTTAAAACCTAAAATTTCTTCATCTGAAAAGTCAGAAAGGCCAGAGATTTCTATTTGCCCTAGGGCAATCTTTTCTTTAATTACTGGAATAGACATAGATTCATTATCAACAAAAAGACCCAATTTCTTACCTACATTTTCACTGGTTATTTTTTTTAATATTTGCTTACCTTCTTCATCTAATGTTATTTGAACAGTTTTTAAACCATTATCATTAATGATATCTACACTGTATATATTACTAGAGGTTATTAATGCCTCTGACCAATTATTATCTAAAATTAGTAATTTTATTTCAAATTTCGCTCTTTCAACATCCACCTTTTTATTCAGAAAATCTTGTTCACTTCTGTCCTCAAGAATATTTGTTGTTCTTGTTGTCTTAAATGATTTAATCGGTAAATACAATAATGCCATAGATATAATAATTAAAATAAAAAGAACTAGTATTGTAATTAAAAATCCTTTTCCTTTTTCTCCTGTTTTTCTTATCTCAAAATAAGAAACTATTCCTAAAATAAATCCGGAGAGAACCAACAAACCTCCAACCGAAGATAAAAATCTATCAATAATTAAAAAACCTGCAATAACCAAAACAAACGCAATTATAGAAAGTTTATTATATTTTTTATTATTTGAATCCATAGTTTTATTTTTTAATTTTACTAATTGAGAGTCTATTAATAAAATACATAGCAACTCCTCCTAAAATTGCCAATATATCTGCCCATGGGTAAGGGAAAAAAATTCGCCAAATCCAGTAAGAAAGGACAGTTGTTAAGATTGCAAAAAGAAATAGTTTCATATTTTATTTTTTAATGGTAATTTCTGCATAAATCACTTTCTAAATCTATTATCAAATCTTTCCTCCTCTTCTTTTTCTATTTCGTAATATTTATTCCAATCTTTATTTTCATCTAAACCTAATTCTTCCATTCTAATTTTCATTCTTAAATTGACAACTTTTTCTTTTCTGCTTTTAACTCCACCGCCAGTAAATAAATTAGAAAATATACCTCCTGTTGACGATGAAAAGTATTCAACCTCTGGGTTGTCTAGCATCTCTAATTCTTTTTTTTCTTCTTCTGTTAATGACATAATAATAAATTATTTTAAATT
>CAZMJW010000124.1:0-3275 GCA_964566915.1 uncultured Gammaproteobacteria bacterium | reverse complement strand
TTCCTAAATTATAAAAAATTGGTGCCAATGAATATACTAAAAATCTTTTAAAAGATTGTAAAATACCGCTAAATATTCCGGAGATTCCTAAAAGCAAGGGTGAAAAGAACATTATCCTGGTTAAAGCAGCTGTATATTGTTGATCTTCTAAACTAAATCCTGGAGCTATTAAAGAACTTAACTGAGGAGCTAAAAAATAACCAATAACTGATAAGACAACTAGAGAAATAGCTAAAATATTTATTATATTTGAAGCTAATAACCAGGCCTCTTTATTACTTTTTTTAGAATCACAATTTTCTTTTTTGTGACAATCTTTATCTTTTATTAATGAAATAAAAACCGGAATAAAGCCTGCTGATAAAGCTCCCAAAACAATTAAGTTATAGATTAAATCAGGGATCCTAAAGGCAGCAAAATATATATCAAGATCATTTCCAGCCCCAAACTTTCCAGCCAAAACCCTATCTCTTATAACTCCTAAAAGTCTTGATGCTAAAGATGATATAGCAACTAGTGACGCGGCTACTGTAACGCTATTAATTTGTTTTTTAAATATACTTTTAAACATTTTTCTTAGAAAAAATAATTATAATAAAAGAAATTAACCAAAAAATAATAATTATATTAAAATTTATTATGGCTAATAAAAAACCTGGTTTTACTATTTCTGAAATAACATAAAAAATAATAATTAATGAAAAAAAATAAAAAAGATTACTAATCACAATATTAATTTTTTTTAAACATAAATTCATAGTATTTCTTTTATTTTTTGAATAACAGATTTTCCGGTAAACTTAATTTCCATTGCTTCTATTTCTAAATATTTATTGTAATGATTATCTTCTATCATCTCTTCAGTTAATTCTAATCCTGGTATTGAAAAAACTAAATTATATTTTCCCATATTTCTTTTAACTCCTTTTAAATCAAATTGAATCTTAGCTTCCTTATATTCATTTTCTAATATATTTACATAATCATAATCGGCAATTAAATAACTTTTATCATTGACATCAATAAATCTATCTAAAGAATTTATTTGTGGTGAAAAGAAAGTATTCTTATCTAAAGAAATATAACCATTAACACTTAATATTATATCACTTTTATTTAATTCTATATTTTTCAAATAATTGTTCTTGCTTTCAATATAAAAATTTGTATAACTTTTATCAAGTGCTAAATCATTATTATCAAATTTAATAGTAGAAAAAGAATCTGCTTGATAAGTTTTAGCGTTCAAAACTTGAGATTTAGTATAATAATTATTATTAATTAAATCAGAGACTGGCCAAAGACTGTTTATAAACACAATTCTATCAGAAGAGCTTTTAATTTCATTGATTATTGTATCATTTGTGGTAATAATTTCTATTTTATATAAAGAACTTTGTTTTAAATAATCACTAAGACTTATCTTTTTACTATCTGATTTTTTTAAAGCTTCGTTTAATTTTAAATTAGAAATATTATTACTATCATCAATTAAAACTTCTTTTTTAATTAATTCATTTTCTTTGTATATTCTAATCTCAATATTATCAAAGCCACTATCTAAATTTATATCCTTAAACTCTATTTCTAATTCATTATCTTTGTTGGCAAAATAAACAAAAAAACGATGTGATCCTCTAAGATTTTGCTCTATTATTATCTCTTGATCTAGAAAATGATTTAATTTAAAGTTTGGTTGATATTTATAGTTATATAAAAGCAAACAATCATTGATATCATTACAAGCAACTAAATTATTTTTATAAAGATCATTAAAAAACTCTTTATCGTTATTATAGTTATTTTCTCTTTGAAGAATTAATAAGTTGTCATCATTTGGTATTTTATACCAATTTTCCATATTTTTTTCGATAATACTATTTTCAATTGGTTTTAAATCATAAATATTTGAAGCCTTATCCTTTAATAAACCAAGCTCTATTATTGGAGTAAGACTACTTAATTTATTTTTATATCTTATCAAAACTTCCATTTTGTCGAAATTACGAGGAGAATAAATAGAAAAATATACCGGCTCCGCCTTAATAATTAAAGAGTTCTTATTTTCAAAATCTATTCTTTCACCTGGCCTTATATCAGAAACAAAACTTTTAGCAGAAAAAATGTTTTTACTAAAATCATGACTAATAAAAAACATTCCATTTGGTGAAATTAATATGAAAAAATAGGCAAAAATTAAGCCTAAAAACAAAATAAACAAAGAGATTCTAAATCTTTTTTCAAACAATGTATCTATTTTTTTCATATATAAATATTAACCTATTTTCGGCTAATTTTCAATGATACATAAAAAGCAGATTTTTAAATCTGCTTTTTATAATAAACTAATATATCTTGATTATTTATCACTGTAATCCTCTCTTTTCTTTTTTCCCTTATATCCTGTTCCAGCTGGAATTAAAGTACCAATAATAACACTTTCCTTTAATCCTTCTAAATAATCAATTTTTCCATTAACAGCAGCATCAATTAAAACGCGTGATGTTTCTTGGAAAGAAGCAGCAGATAAGAAACTATCAGTTGATAGTGAAGCTTTGGTTATACCCATTAATAATCTTTCTCCTTCAGCTGGTTTTTTAACATCTTTATTGGCTTGATAGAATACAGATTCTTCAACAACTTCTCCTGGAAGTAAATTAGTATCCCCAGATTCTTTAACTAACATTCTTGAGAACATTTGTCTTGCAATAATTTCGATGTGTTTATCGTTTAAAGGTTGTCCTTGAGAAGAATAAACATACTGAATTTCAGAAATAATATATTTTTGAGTTTCAAGTAAACCTCTTAATTTAAACAATTCTCTTAAATCTAAACTTCCTTCTGTTAATTGAGTACCTTTCTTAATTTCTTCACCATCTTTAACCATAACCATAGTTCCTTTCATAACCGGAAGTTCTTTTACTTTCTCAATTTCATAGCTTACTGCAACATATTTGTCAGTTATTTCAACTATACCTTTGGAATTAGCTTTTACCGCTTCGCTTCCAATTTTGAAAAGATCGGCTCCTTTGTTAACTTTATCTCCATCTTTTACTAAAATCTTCTTTTCAAGTTTTTTAACATCTTTAGCAGTTAAGCCTTCAGATAATTTAATTTCGTTAACTTTTTCTGAGAAATAATGTTTATCAGTTTCTGGTCCTTTAAAACATATGCTTAAAATCTTCATTTGTGGATTATCAACCATAATTTCTTTACCATCCTTACCTTTAATGGTTTTCTTGGCAAATTCAATTTTAACTCTTCCATCAACATCA
>CAZMJW010000123.1:0-3297 GCA_964566915.1 uncultured Gammaproteobacteria bacterium | reverse complement strand
CTAATTGAAAGCTAGATAATTCTAAAACAACAAAATCATCTTTTTTAATTTTTTCAATAAAAGAAAGAGGGGCTATCCCTATATTTCCTCCTAAAAAAACTTTATTAACACTATTTTTACTATCTAAATTTTTTTTGATTATTCTATAAATCAATGTTGCTGTTGTTCCTTTTCCTTTGCTTCCAGTAACACCAATAATTTTGGAACTTGGACAGTTTTCAAAGAAAAAGTTCATTGGGCTACTAATTTTTACATTCTTTTTTTGAGCTTCCTTTATTCCTGGACAAGAAAGTGACCAACCCGGAGATCTGTATAGAATGTTAAATTTATCTAAATCTTTATTGAAATTAAAACCACTTTGATAATTAAGCTTTAGATTATTAATCTTTACTTTTGGTAAATCTTTTTTTTCTCGATAATCACAAATAGTTATATCAACTGGAGCTTTGTGTTTATCAAATAATTTAAGCAGGTATTGATTCTCTAGTCCTAAACCCAAAAGAGCAATTTTTGTTTTACTAATATTTTTCATAGATTTTATTTAAGTTGAGACCAGTCATTTCCATAAGAACTTTCTATTTTTAAAGGAATACCAATATCTATTACCTTTGACATGATATTTTTTAGAATATCTTCATATTTATCTACTAAATCATTTCTTACTTCAAATATTAATTCATCATGAACTTGAAGAAGTAGTATTATTTCACTATTTTTTCCTTTAATTTCTTGATAAACCTCAATCATTGCTTTTTTAATTATGTCAGCAGCGGTTCCTTGAATAGGGGTGTTAATAGCCATTCTTTCAGCGCTTTTTGCAACCATAGGCATAGAGGAATGAATTTCTGGTAAGGGTCTTTTTCTGCCCATTAAAGTTTCAGCATAATTTTTTTCTTTAGCAATTTTAATAAAATTATCAGTCATTTCTTTTATTTTTGGATAGGTGATAAAATATTTTTCTATAAAATCTTTTGCTTCAGAATAACTTATTTTACTCGTTTGTGACAAACCATGTGGACCTTGGCCATATATTATACCAAAGTTAACTGCTTTTGCTGCTTGTCTCATTTTAGAGGTTACATCTTTTTCTAAGACATTATAAATAGCAGCAGCTGTTATTTGATGAACATCTTGATTATTTAAAAAAGCGTTTATCATCTTATCGTCTTTAGATAAATAGGCGCTAATTCTTAACTCTATTTGCGAATAATCGAGACTTAATAACTTCCAGCCTGGTTTTGAAACAAAGGCTTGTCGAATAAATAAATCATCTTGACTATGATTTGGAATATTTTGTAAATTAGGATTACTTGAAGAGAGTCTTCCTGTTGCTGTTATTGTTTGGTGAAAATGTGTGTGAATTCTATTAGTTTTTGAGTTAACTAATTTTGGTAGGGGAGTCAAATAAGTGTTCAAAAGTTTGTTATATTCACGATATTTAAGTAATTTAGAGATAACCGGATGAAGGTTAATTATCTTTTCTAACTGATCTTCAGCGGTTGAAAACCCAGTTTTGGTTTTTTTAATTCCTTTACTAGATATTTTTAAGTCATCAAATAACACCTTTTTTAATTGTTTAGTGGAGTTTATATTAAATTCTTTCCCTGTGAGTTTATGTATGTCATTTTCAAGTTTTGATAACTCTTTTTTAACCTTTTTACTTATTATATTAATCGGTTCTACATCAAAAGCGATGCCATTAATTTCCATATCTGCCAAAACTTTAATAATTGGCATCTCGATTTCATGAAAAAGTTTTTCTAAATTATTTTCCTTTAATTTTTTTTGATATATGTTCTTAAGTTTTTTGATAATTTCAATTCTTTCAACTACTTTAATATCATTTTTTAGCTCTAAGCCTAATTCATTTAAAGCTATTTTTTCAAGTTCAAAGTTTCTATTATTTGGTTGTATTAAGTAGGCGGCAATTTCAGTATCAAAATACATTGAGTTGAGATTGATATTTTCTTTTTTAAGATCAATAATAGTTTTCTTAAGATTGTGACCAATTATTTTGTAATTGTTTTGTTTAAAAATTGCTTTAAGTGTTTCAAGTTCTATCTTATTTTTTATTAATAAATAATTTAAATTTTTAGAGTATAGATATATTGAAAGCTGATTATTATCAAAAATTGTTTCTATGTATATTTCTTCATTATTATCTAATTTATTAACAATTTTTTTAAGTTCATCATTTTTAATTTCCTTAAAAGAAATATTTATTTCTTCTAAAAAAGAACTTTGTTTTTGATAGCCAGCAATTAAATCAAGTCTTTTAATTAAAGAATTAAATTCTAATTCTTGAAAAAGATTAATTATATCCTCATTTTTATAATTTGGAAATGTTAATTTATCTAAGGATATTTCGAGTGGAACATTTCTATCAATTGTAGCTAATTTTTGACTTAAATATGCATCATCTCTATGTTCCGTTAAAAGACCTTGAATTCTTTCTTTAATTTTTTCTAAATTTTTTCCACTTTCTAAATTTTTATAAAGATTATCAAGATTATCAAAATCAGTTAAAAGTTGTATAGCTGTTTTTTCGCCCACACCTTTTACACCAGGGATATTATCACTAGGATCACCTCTAAGAGATTTATAATCAATAATTTGACTTGGTGTTAGATTATATCTTTCTTTTACTTTTTCTATATCATATAAAACACTATCTGATAGTCCACGACTCATGGTGTATACTTTAGTATTTTTATTCACAAGTTGAAGAGTGTCCATGTCTCCGGTAATAATAATTTTTTCCAATTCTTCTTTATTATTTAATTTTTCACAAATTGTTCCAATTAAATCATCTGCTTCAAAACCAGTTAATTCATAGGTTTTAATATTAAATGCTTTAGCTAAATCTTTAATTATAGGAATTTGTTCATATAATTCGTCGGGAGCTTTTGTTCTAGTCGCTTTATATTCTGAAAAAGATTCATGACGGAATGTTTTACCGGCTTTATCAAGAGTAAGAACAATATATTCAGGTTTAAACTCAGCTAAAGCTTTAAGTAAAAAAGAAGTAAAACCGAAAACTGCGTTAACTAAAACACCTTTTTTTGTTCTAAGGCTTGGTGGTATAGCATGAAAACTACGATGAATTAGAGCATTACCATCAATTATTAAAATTTTTTTATCTTCTTTGTTCATGATATGAGTTTATCACGTTTTTATAATTCAGAAAAGAAAAAACCACTCTTTTTTGGTGGTTTTTTTACACAGTTTTTAACTATTTTTTTTCTCATTTCGTACAGCAACAAACACTGCTATACCAATAATACAAATTGCTATAAT
>CAZMJW010000122.1:0-3331 GCA_964566915.1 uncultured Gammaproteobacteria bacterium | reverse complement strand
CCGTCGGATAAACCACTAGTATCCCAGGCGTAAGTTCCGTTATTTGTAACCCCAGAAGCAATCAGCGTTGAGCCTCCAGTAAAATTACTTGTAGAATAGTAAATATTAACCGTGTCAGCATCACCAGAGCTTGACCAAGTTATATTTTCAGTTTGACCCCATTCTTCACCTCCATTTGGTGAGGTCAAATTAATAGAGCTTAAAGCTAAAGCCTTATACCCCCCCCCGATAACTAAGACTGTAATCGCTAGGCCTAACAGGCTTCGCTGAAACAGCTGACTACTTAAAAATAATTTAATTTTTAGACACTCAATAACTTTATAGTTAATAAATATTTTTTAATAATTTTTAAATTTAATTATTTTATTTTTTCTTAATAAATTAATCTATTTTATTATACCCTTTCTTTAGACTAATGACAAATAAAAATAGTAACAACTATTTAAATAATAGAATAACTAGCTGAAATATTGATTTTTTGAAACTTAAAACTTTTCTTTAACTGTGTAAACTTTTTCATTAATTATCGTAAAATAGGCTTGATAAAAGTGCAAACTTTAGCTTATTCATATTCGTTAGATCAATATCATTTAAAATCTTTTCATATTTATTAAAATAAATATTTATAATTTTGAATATAAAGTTTAATTTAAACACAATAAGGGTTGTTTTCTATGCACCACTTATCCACAGTTGCACTTCGGCTTATCTTCGGTTATAATAATATTAAAATATTATGAGCCCACTAACAAAAAGACAAAAAGAAATATTGGAATATATTTCATCATATATAAGAGTGAATAATTATTCTCCTATTTATGAAGAAATTAAGGACAATTTTGGATTATCTGCTCTTTCCACTGTCCATGAGCATATCACAGAATTGGTTAATAAAGGATATTTAGAAAGAGATGAAAAAAGCACAAGAGGAATCAAGCTTCCCTTCAAAAAAAAGCAATATATGGAAATACCCCTTTCTGGAGTAATTAGAGCAGGAAATCCAATTGAAGCACTTGAAACTATAAATGATTATATTAAAGTTGTAAGAGAGCCTGCGTTAAAAGGTAATTTATACGCTTTAAAGGTTGAGGGTGATTCGATGATTAATGAGGGCGTGTTTAACAAGGATATTATTATTGCTAAAAAACAGTCAGTGGCTGAAAATGGTGATATGGTAGTTGCTATTATTGATGAAAATGAGGCTACTTTAAAAAAGTTTTTTATTGAAAAAAATAGGATTAGACTGCAGCCAGCTAATCCTAAATATCAGCCAATTTACAGGAAAAATGTAGAAATAAGAGGAGTGGTCGTTAAAATTATTAGAAATTTTTAATAAGTTAATTTGTTTATAGAAACGCCAGCAAGAAAATAAGCTTGGAGGTAGTGGATTTCTATTTAGTCTAGCTTACCTTAATCGCTCTCCGTTTGGAAATCTGTTAATCAGGTTTCCAGAAATGGGAGCGGATTAAGGTCGAACGCTTCTATTTATTAATTCATTTAATCTAAAACTTATGCCAAAAATAAAAGTGAGGACAGGTCAAACCACCAAAGTATCAGGTCAATATTCACCGACTGGTACAAAGAAAGAGATTACTCTTTCTGGGGGTGATCGAGTTCCTCCTTATGGTGGCAAAGCTAAGATTTTTACCCTTGTCGACAAGACAAAGCATAAAAATCGATAAACTTTAAAGCCCTCTTGCTGGCATTTATATAAATAAGTACTAATAATAAAGTGTAGCTATGCATTCTACCGCTCAAAACATTAAGCAAAAAATGCTGGAATTAACCCAGTCATTTTGCAACGAGCGTAATGCCTTTCAAAAGTTTGTCATAGTATATCGCTATGTTTGTCTATTAAATAAAAATCCTTTTACCCAAGAGATTCTACAAAAATTATTTGATGAAACAGCTCAAATTAGTGGAAAATTATATAATGAAACAATGAGTGAGGATGATTTTTTAGATGTTAAGGGTGAAGTTCTGTATACAAATGATTTCTGGACATATTATTCCAATTTGGAAATAATATACGGCAAAATGAAAAAAATTAAAAATAGCCAAAGATGCGAAAAAACAAAATTTGAAAATCTTTGTCGGCTCTATTCAAAACCATATTCTAATGAGATGTTAGAATTATCCTTTACGGTTATAAATAGTAATATTTTTGAAAAACTTGATCAAAAATGTTTCTTCTTTGATGAAAAAGTAAATAAGAAAACTTGGTTTGATGATAAAAAAAGCATTTTATATATCAAAGAGCAAAAAATTTACATAAACAAACAAGATAAAACTACTAACGCTCATAAAATATTAAAGTATATTTTTATAGACAATAAGGACAATTTACAAGATGACTTCTTTTACTCTGAGATAGCCGAAGATGAGTTTGGTGAGCTAGAATACAAAGGCAAGACTAATAACTGGAAAAAGTATAATCGAACTTGCCAATATATTAATGATAAGATAAGAGAACAAAGCAATAATTCAATAATTGATTTTTTAATTTACAATACTGGCAGTAAAGGCAGAGTTAAATTAAATAAAAAATACCTCTAAGTTCACAAAAATAACCATATCTAAAGCCCCTTAAAATGGGGCTTTTTTGTTATTCACAAAAATACACCCCGTAATTTTTGTGAAGTCTATTTCCTTATTATGAAAACATAAACTGCTAAATAAAGGTCGGGGCAGAATATTAAACAAAAATAATAATAAAACTATGTTTATTCTAAAAGGAACCATTAAAGATGATAAAAATGAAAACTTTACTCGCAAAGACGGAACTCCAGGAGTAAAGAGATCATTATTTATTGAACCCACTGGAAGCATTTATCCAATAAAAGTTGGGGTGCCTCTTGAAAAAAGTTTTGGTAAAGTTGGAGCTTTAATAGAAATTTTGGTTAACGTCTTTCCTTATCATTATCTTGATAAACAAAGAAAAAGAGCCTTTCTTTCTGTTTACGTTCCTGATGAAAATAAAAACTAGAAATACGGGAATGGCTTGAATAAATAATTTTATCTGTAAGCCCATTCCCTGCTTCTAAATAAATCTTTATGAATTTCAACGAAATCTTATTCAATTATCAAGTTCTAGATAGTACTGACAATATTATTAATTTAACAGCCACTTTTATTTTACCAATTGCGGGTTTATTTTTCTTTATAAAAATAGCCTTAGGAGCAATTATTATAATTTATGTGGCTAAAAAGATATGGCGATAAATGGAATTGAATTTGTACAGATTTACACTCCTCTTATTATCATTCTGGTAATAATTTGGGGGCTTAATAAAATAAAAGATAGTTTGAAATAATATGACCGAATTTGAAG
>CAZMJW010000121.1:2283-3342 GCA_964566915.1 uncultured Gammaproteobacteria bacterium | reverse complement strand
TTTTCCTCTTTTAGATGATTAAAATTACTATTTAAGGCTTTAAAATTAGGGTATTGATCGATTTTTTTTAATATGCTATACTATAGGTATAGTTATTTTTTTACTAAAGTTATGAAAAAAATTAGAGTTGTTGAGCTTTTTGCTGGTGTTGGCGGTTTTAGATTAGGTTTAGAAAAAGCTGGAAACAAAACAACTAAATATGAGATATCTTGGAGTAGTCAATGGGAGCCAGGGGCAAAAAAACAATATGCCTCTGATATTTATATTTCTCGTTTTGGAGATAAAAATCATTCCTGTGAAGATATTCAAGTTGTTGTAGATAAGAAATTCAAAGATATTCCTCATCACGATTTGTTAGTTGGCGGCTTTCCTTGTCAGGATTATTCTGTCGCAAGAACATTGAGTCAGGCAGATGGACTTGAGGGTAAAAAGGGAGTTCTTTGGTGGTCAATTTATAACATACTTTTAAAGAAGGGAAAAAACGCTCCAAAATTTTTATTCTTAGAAAATGTAGATAGATTATTAAAATCTCCAGCTAAACAGAGAGGAAGGGATTTTGCTATTATGCTATCTTCTTTAGCAAGCTTAGGATATGCAGTTGAATGGAGAATTATAAATGCGGCTGATTACGGTTTTCCTCAAAGAAGAAGAAGGGTTTATATTTTAGGATACAAAAAAAATACTTCAATTTGGAAATCTATATCAAAGTGCAAAGATAAAAAAGATTGGATAATTAATGATGGTGTTATAGCAAAAGCATTTAAGGTAAAAAATGATAATATTGAAGTTAACAAGGTAGAGGTAGGTTTAGATCCAGTTTTTGTTTCTAATAAATTTTCTAAGGACATGCCATCTAAAAGTCCTTTTGAAAACTCAGGCGTTATGATTAACGGACAAGTTTTTACTGCTAAAGTAGAAGCGGAGTATAAAGGTAAATATAATGTTTTAGGTAAATATATAATTAATGAAGAAGATGTTCCAGAAGAGTTTTTTATTAAGGATTCCTATTTAAAGAGATGGGAATATTTAAAAGGTGGTAAAAAAGAAGAAAGGGAATCA
>CAZMJW010000121.1:0-2273 GCA_964566915.1 uncultured Gammaproteobacteria bacterium | reverse complement strand
CTGAAGGTGGTATGGTTTTTCCTGACCCTCTTGATAAACCATCAAGAACTATAGTTACTGGCGAAGGAGGTGCCTCCCCATCAAGATTTAAACATGTAATTAGAACCAAATCAGGAAGATTGAGAAGATTAACCCCAATAGAGCTTGAGCAGTTAAATATGTTCCCCAAAAATCATACGGCAGGAGCTCCTGATATTACAAGAGCTTTTATAATGGGAAATGCTTTGGTTGTTGGAGTAATTAAAAAGTTAGGAGAAGTGTTGAGAGATTCTATTTAGACTTATTTTTAGAAAAAATAAATTGTACGAATGAGATTCTAAATGATATAATAATATAAATATGAATATAGGCTACCCACTCCATTTGCTTAATTGGCAAGAATTTGAGAATTTAACTGTGCAGATTTGTCACAGTGTTATTGGTATAGGTGTCACATCATTTTCGGCTGGTAGGGACGGTGGAAGAGATGCGAGATTTGAGGGTAAGGCTGAAAGTTTTCCCTCAAAAACGGCGCCATGGAATGGTAAAATTATTATACAAGCAAAGAATACTGGCAACCCAATTGCAAGCTGCTCAGATTTAGATTTTATTAAGCTTATTGAAAACGAAGAATTACCTAAAATAAAGAAACTTCAAGAAAGAAATGAAATTGATTGTTATTTAATTTTCACTAATAGAAAATTGACAGCTCAGGCTGATGAAAAAATAAGAAAATTAGTTTTTGAAAAAACGAACATAAGTAACTTTTCAATTTTAGGAAAGGAGTTGTTGGATATTTATTTAATTGAATTTCCTGAAATAGCTCAACGATTGGGCTTAAGCAAAATAAGTGACCCTATAGTTTTCTATGAAAAAGATATTGTTGGTATAATAAATTTATTTTCTGATGAATTTAGTAATATAACCAATGATTTAGCTTCAAGAGAAAATGAATTAAAATATTTAGACAAAGAAGAAAAAAATTATAAGAATCAATTAGGTAAAGAGTATTTTGATTTTATGAAAGAGAGCTCTCTGGCATATTTTTCAAAAATTGAATTATTTTTAAAAGACCCTCAAAATTATAATTTATTGAATAAATATAATGATTTCACGGTCGAGGTAAATAATAAAATAACAATCAGAAGGGATGAATTTGATAGATTTGAAAGTGTATTTGAATTTATATTTAATTATATAACGCAAAATAATACATCATCTATTAACAGTAAAAGATTTGTTTGGGTGTTTCTTCATTTTATGTATTTTAATTGCGATATAGGAAAAAAATAAAATGTTAAAGCCTGAAAAATACATGGATCCAAGTATTTCAGTTATAAGCATTAGTGCTGAGATTATTTTGATATTAAAAAAGACACAAATAGCAAAATATAGTGACTTGGTAGATATGATAATAAAATCAAAGGGTGAAAAGGCAAGAACAAACTTTTTATCTTCTATTAATTTTTTATTTCTGTTAGATAAAATTGATTATTTTAATGAGGCAGATAAAATTATTCTAAAGACTTATGAAGTTATCTAAAATATACGCAAATAAAGATTTTAAAGAGGTTATTTTTAATGATGGTTTTAACGTAATCTTAGGTAGGGTTACAAAACCAAAAAGTCTTGATAAGGATTCACATAATTTAGGTAAATCTATTCTAATTGATGTTATCGATTTTTTATTACTTAAGGATTTAGGAAAGAATCATTTTTTTAAAAAACAAAATGAATTATTTAAAGATCATGTTTTTTATTTAGAATTAAAATTAAATAATTCAAGTTATTTAACAATTAGAAGGGGTGTTTCAAATAACAGCAAAATTTCAATTAAATTACATCCAATTGGTAAACAAAATTTTGTAGATGCTAACAATTGGGAATATGATGGCATTGTGATTGAAAAAGCTAAAGAGCTCTTGGATAATTTTTTAAATTTTGATGTATTAAAAAGTTGGAATTATAGGAAAATAGTCTCCTATTTTCTTAGAGGGCAATATGATTATCAAGATGTATTTCAACTCTCAAAGTTTAATAAATCTAAAGATGTGGATTGGAAGCCTTTAGTTTTTAATTTATTAGGTTTCAGCCCTGAAAATTTGGTTAAAAAGTATGAATTATTAAAAGAGCTGGCAAAACAAAAAGAGTTGGTAACTGAATTACAAAAACATCTAACAGTTAGTCCGGAGGAAATGGATAAATTAAAAGGGGTTATTGAACTGAAAGAGGAGGAAGTCTCTACACTTGAAAAACAAATTGATAATTTTAATTTTTACTCTAAGGAGCAGAAA
>CAZMJW010000120.1:0-3349 GCA_964566915.1 uncultured Gammaproteobacteria bacterium | reverse complement strand
AATTTAATAGATAATAGAGTTTTTAATGTTTTGTAAAAAGAAGTCAATTAGAAAAAGTTGAAGAGGTTAAAACATCTTTATCTATTCTATATATAATTGGAGGTATTATTGCTTTATTTGTTGGCGGTAAGTTAATTGTTGATAGCGCTTCAGATATTGCTCGTTTCTTGGGCTTAAGCGAAGTTTTTATCGGTTTAACTATCGTTGCTCTGGGAACATCACTTCCAGAACTGGCAGCCTCACTTGTAGCTGCTAAAAAGAAACACACTGATATGGCTATTGGAAATGTAATTGGTTCAAATATCTTTAATATTCTTTGGGTACTAGCTTTAAGTGCTATTATTTCACCAATTGAATTTAATCCAATAATTAATTTTGATATTATATTTTTAATAATTTCATCAGTTGTCTTGTTTCCTCTCATTTTTATTGGAAAAAAATATGCCATATCTCGACGTGAAGGTGTTATTTTAGTTGCTCTTTATATATTTTACATAAGCTATATTTCCTTTAGGGGGTAATAATAAGAAACATATGAAAAATTTTCAAATGGAAGAGTTTAATGAAAAAGTTTTATTAGGTGAAGCTACATGGTGGCAAATGGAAATTCCGTCAGGTATAGTACTATTTGGTGAAAATAAAGCTAAAATGCTTGGTTATCCCGATTCAAACTTTAAACATTTTTCTGATTTTACTAATTTAGTTAAAGAAGATGACAGAGAGAAAGCAATGCAATCAATGAGAGATTGTTTGAGTGAAAAAAATAAGTCATATGAAGCTGTTTATAATATAAAAAAGGCAGATGGAAAATATATTAAATTTTATGATTATGGACAAATAATAAATAAAGAAGGAGATAGTATTACCATAATAGGATTTGTTATGAAAGTAAAAGATAATCAGGATATACTTGAAGAAATTAAAGAATTTAAAGAAATGATATTAAGTGGTAATCCTTCAATTGTTGAATTAATTGGAAATATAAAAAAGACGAGTTAATTTGCTCGTCTTTCTTTTTTTTCCTCAGGATAAGGCCTTAAACTGGAGTGTAAACTTCCATCACTTTTAAAAAAGTTGAAAACTAATTTATCTTTTTTAAGTAACCATTTACCTTTTCTCATGTATAGAGTAGATATAAATTCAATGCGGTCACTATTTTTAATCAATCTAAGTTTTCTACCTTTTTTAAAATAACGATAAAAATTGTCCACTGCTTCAATTAAGGTTTTTCCTCTAAAGAGACATCTTTTGTAGTTCCTTTTATGACGATACAAAAAGTCTGAAGGAATTGATATCTCAATAAAATTATCCGGAGAAATTGTTAAATTAAAACGGAAATCTAAAATCGGTTTAAAAACTTCTTGAGCTTTTTGTAGCGTTTCCCAAGCGGTTTTTTCGTCTTTTATTTCCATAATATTAATTTTAAAGATCTATATTAAATATAGCACCGGGAATTAATTTGTCAATTTAATTTTTTTTAGTTAATATTTATTAGTACTTTAAAAATTTAATATATGGACCAGGAAGAGAAAGTATTACCTTATCATTTATCAATTATTCCAATTATTAAGGAAATTGAATTAGACGAAGTTTTCTTTTTTAAAAAAGTATTAAAAACAACAATGCTACCACCCAATTCATATTTTTATAATCAAATAATAGAATTATGGAAAAAAAGAATGAAAGAACTTTGTTTTTATGATTCAACCGGGGTAGTTGAGAATTTAGAGGAAAGAAAAAAAAGTTTAAAGTTTTAAAAAATAAAGCCTTATCATTTATGATAGGGTTTTTTCTTTTCAAATACTCTGAAATATGGTATTATGTTTACATAATGATTAAATAAATAATTTTATGGTAAACACAATAAAAGAAGAGTTTGTTTCACAAGAAAACAAAAATTATAAAGTTAAAATAGGTAAATTAATTGCTTCATCTTTAACGGGATTTTTAGCGGGAATTGCGGTTACTATAATTATTGTTTACGCACTATTTAACATTAGTTTGAAATAGAAAAATAAATAAAAACCTTTATAAAAACAACGCACTTGACAAATTGCGTTGTTTGTTATATAATAACTTGAACAATTTTTAATGTACATTAACAATTAAAACAGCAAGAAAAAATGAACACAAATCAAGTAATTAAAGAAAACTGGATTTTGGCCGCACTTATCGTAGCTTTAATCGTTTTTTTTGCAATTAAGTTTTCTCCTAAAAAAGGGGAAGAAGAGTATTTTAAAGTTGAAACATCGGAAAATCAAATTATCCGGCAAGCGCCCGAAACGAGTATTGTAAGAGCCGTAGCGCCCGAAACAAGTGTTACTCAGAACACGGAAAAAGAAATTCGTTGGGTAGTTCGTCTTGACGGCTCCGAAGGTCACCATGTACCGCATTTGCTGGGAATGGGCGAGCCAAATGGAGTTGGCGGTTTCGACTTTGTATCCAGAGGTGTGGCCTCAGTAAACGACCCTTATGGTCGCCTTGAAGATGGCACTTATTTCATTAAAGAGGACCTGCTAACAAAAGCCGGTCTAACATCCTTTGCAGAACTTAAGTCTGCCGAATTTGGTTGGGTCCCTAAAAAAATGGTCCTAGCCGAAATTGACGGACAAAGAGCCTATGTCTATCAACCATAGATAGGCTAAGAGCTTAAGCCTTGAATTAAATTTCAAGGCTTTTTTTATTGCTTAAGCTAAAATATTGAGTTATTATATTAATATAATATAAAAAAATTAATTACAATTTATATATGAAATTTATTAAAAAATTATTATTACTTTTATTCTTATCACTAATTATAATTCCAATAAATTACACTTTAGCTAAAACAGACTCTAATGTATATAAAGCAAAAGTAATTGAAATAATAGACGAAGAGACAAAAATTAACGAAGATGGATCTTCTTTTGTGCAACAAGAGCTATTACTTGAGATTATTGATAATGATAAAAAAGGCGAGGAAGTTGTCTATAACGGAATTTCTGATATTCAAGTATCAAATATAGATTATTATAATAAGGGAGATAAAGTATATTTAGAATCATATACTGACATAGATAACAATGAAGTATTTTATATTAGCGGTATTATTCGTAGTCAAGCACTTTTGTGGTTATCTTTAATATTTTTTCTTGCTGTTTTAATTGTTGGACGTTTTAAAGGATTTAAAGCACTTATTAGTTTAGTACTTAGTTTTTTTGTAATTATTAAGTTCATTATTCCAGCTATACTTAATGGTTATAATCCGTTTTTTGTTAGTTTATTTGGTTCCTTAGCAATTTTGGCTTTAATTATTTATATTACTGAAGGATTTAGAAAAAAATCTCACATAGCCATGCTTTCTATTTTA
>CAZMJW010000119.1:0-3371 GCA_964566915.1 uncultured Gammaproteobacteria bacterium | reverse complement strand
TGTCATAAATTCCAGTTGGCTTAACAACTAAAGCTTGCTTACATTTTGGACAAATCTTAAGACTAAAGTCTTGTCTTTCATGACATTTTTCACAAAATTTATGCTCAAGCTCTAATTTATATTTATTCCATTTCTTAAATAATAATTTTGATACTAAAAACATTCTTAATTCTGACAACCAAGAAAAGAAGCCGTCATTTTTTGGCTCAGGCTCTTCTTTTAACATCTGAGTCCTATCAATAGAACGTTCTCGAAAAATAATAACTCCAGGAATAATGCGTAAAATACGAAAACAATCAGTCCAATCATCAATTACTATGCGAGCACTTTTAGCAACTAGGGTTATATTTTGAGTCGTGCCGTATATATCAACGTGATGATGACGATGTTGCTGAAAAAATCTTCTAATAGATCCGCTCTCATTTTCCCAATTTCTCGGGTCAAGCGGTTCGGCTATTTCATCACAAATTACAATACAGTTTCTAACGGTTGTTATGTCTTCTATTTCTTGGTAATAATGGAGATTATTCTTATCTGTATCCCATTCACCAAGCACATCAAAACGCTTCCAGTTAAGCCACAGGTTAGAATAGACCTGATAACCAGCAATAAGGTAGGGATAGACGAAAGTCGCCATCATGAGCGATTTACCGCTTCCTGGAAGTCCTGTTATTAATTTAAATTTTGAACCATCAAGAGCCATATATTTATTCCCTTAAACCTGTATTGTTAATTAATATTTTTATCGCCATAATTGACCATAAAAATGGATAAACCGAGAAAACTATGCCCACTATTTGCCAAAGAGTGTCAGTTGGAAAAATAAAATCAATTAAACCTGACCATTGCCGAATCATTCCAAAAAATATAGTAATATTTCCCCAAGGAATTAAGTTATTAACTGCTTGCCCAATAGCATAAAGAAGTCCTGACAAAAAACTAGTAACTAGCACCACTTTAATAAATTGTATTAATGCACTCATATATTTATTGACCGCCCGTCATTTTTTCAATGAAGGCTTTGCCATTTTTAATTGCCCAGAAACCAAAGAGTCCCCATAAAGCCCATTTAATGATTGTTTTAATTGCTAAAAATAACTGATTAGTTTTTTGAGCATTAACTGTCCCCAGTGTTGAACTTGAGGTAAAAATATCCTTACCCCATAAAACAATCGTAGCCGTTGATGTGCCAGTTGTTGGTATTTGAGCAGTTAAATTGCCATTAACTGGGGTAAGAAAAGATAGCTCTGGCATTACGGTTGAATTTGAACTTGCTTTCCAAGATTCATTTAAATTAGTATAAATGTTAAAGGGAAAAACATTTTTTAAGATATTACCAGCTTTATAAATACCGTCTGTTGTGAGAGTTGTGAATTTATTACCTGCAATAATAAAGCCAAGTTTAAATTTACAGCCAATAACAGTTAAATTAAGAGCGGGAACGTCTACGCCAAATATTTCTGGTGGTGGTGTGTCCCAGTCTTCTTGACTGCAAGCGGCGAGATACATAGAGTCATCGTTGTAAAAAGGATTGGTAGAGCTAGCCGCTAAAATGTCTTCAACAGTTGGTACTTGAGTTTCTTGCCAGTTAACGGCCACTATATAAGGAATTGATGTCGTTGCTTCAACATCTCCAAAAATTATATGCCAATAAGGGGCAAAATGAGCAATAACTTCATATTGTTCTAAGCCTGTAGTAGAGCCATCTCCTGTAAGAGTAAAATGACTACGACCATTATTTTTACCAAAACCACTTGAATCCATAATGGTTGTAGTGGCAATAAATGAACTTGTCCAATCTGAATTAATTTTTCTTATTTCAAGGTGATCATAAGGAGTAAATATTTCCTCATTGTATAAATAGCGAACAATTGCTGTTGATTTGTTAGAGAAAGTGTAGGGATTAGAAAAGAAAAACAAGCTTAAATCATCATTATTTCTTGGACTAGTAGCACATTCACCGCAATCAATCGGGCAAGTATAACAATTCTCACTTTCCGTTTGACAATAAGAGTCGCCACAGTAATATGGTGAAATATATTCTCCATAATTTAAAACAACAATCCCTAATACAGAAATATAACCAGGACTACCGTCAGACCAAGAAAATGATTGTCCAGGTAAATTTTGTAATTTATAAGCAGAGGAAACACTAACTCCAAAATTCCAACCCTCTCCAACTGAGTTATTGGTAAGATTAAAATCAGCTGGCGGAATTATTGATTCGTTAGCAGACCAAAACCAAGAGATAACCATTGAATTGTCGTTTGTTAAATTTATGTAACCAGAATTTTCTTCATAACCATTATTGTAGGGAGTAGAAACAAAGGGATGATCTTGGTCAACATTACAATAGAGTTGAATTTGAGTCGCCTGATCATTAGCCCCTGAGAAATACATGTTAAGATAATGAGTTCCTTTTTCTGGACTTAGTAACGAAAACACGCGTCCACCCATATTGCTTTTAATTGGTCCACTTGACCAAGTATTTAATTGACTCGTCATTTCTTCACCATTGTAATCAACAGAAAGAGAGTCTGAATACCAAGTTTGTGAAGCGACTAATAGCAGTGAATTTTTACAGTCAGACGGAACAGTAAAAGGAATAGAACGCATACCCCCGTTTAAATTTCCAGGGTTGCTACTATCTATATAAGTACTTGCACCCAAGTAAATACTTTCTTGAGCCTGAACATTTTTAGTTAAAAATACGGAAGTACAAAATATACTAAGGATTAAAATACTAAATTTTATGATTTTATTTTTCATCTTCTTTTTTTGTTATTTCTCGCCAATTTTTATAAATTTCATCCATTTTAATTTTGTCGTGATAGAGTCTGGGCTCTGTAAAAGATTTGTAAAACTGATAATTTAAATAAACGAGAATAACTATTAAAATAATGAGTAGAATATTGGTAAGCATAATTTTGTTATGATAAGGGAGTTTTCGCCCCGCCTTTTAAAACGGGGCGATAAACTATTTAATCGTTCCTCTAATTTTCTTTAGACCCCACATAATACCCTTAATTATTAAGGTTAATGTGATAACAGCACCGAATACTCCTAGAATATAAGGGATAAACGCATAAGCGTTGTCCTTTAGTAAAACAGTTGTACTCGCTAAAGAATCAGTTAGGTCTTGGTCGGCGGCTGCTTGAACGAAGTTGGTACTTAAACCAACTGCACCAAGTAAAGCCATAAAGCCGAGTCCGATTTTCTTAAGCATAATTTTCACCTCCTTTCTAGTCTTCATTTATTTTTATTAATAAAGAACGGAATAAGAATAAGACCGAGAAAGCCTGCCCATAGACACCACTTTAATAATTCATTTACTGCTTCAAATTCGGTCATATTATTTCAAACTATCTTTT
>CAZMJW010000118.1:2170-3386 GCA_964566915.1 uncultured Gammaproteobacteria bacterium | reverse complement strand
AGTAAAGGTTATAAGCTCAAAATCTTCCAGGCCCTTAATATCATTTTCTAAAACACTAGTTCCACCGCTTGAAAACAGGCTATCAATATCACTTTCATCTTTAACAGATAATATTGAGTTAATTGATTCACTTAAAAGATTAGAATATTTTTCCATTTTTTTACCGTCATCGGTTTCTTCGTTAAATTTTTCATAAATTTCTTTAACTGGCTCTTTTTTTCCTTTGGAAATTATTCTTAAAATATCCAGGGTGCTTTTGACGTTAAGATGATTAGATAAAATCTCGCCATTCTCTGAAATATACACTAAATAAAAAGGGTGGAGCTGATTAGTGTTATTAATATTTATATCTTCATTTCTGTTTTTTAAAATAAATATTACTCCTGGGCTTATATCTTTATCTAATTGCTTGGCGCAGACGCTATGAATACCGCTTGGAACAGATTCTAGGCTACCATTTTCTTTAATATAATTAATTAGATCCATTCTAAAGTCATTTAAACCTAAGTCAGTTATGGAAATACCGGAATTCATTTCTTCAATATCAACAACCTCTTCTTGTAATTTTTCTAATTGTTGTTTTCGATACTCTAGATCAACTGATTCATTGGTTAAAACATTATCTTCTCCCGTAGCAGTAGCGTCTACCATTAACATCCTGCTCTCCACTCTACTTTTTAAATTAATGTATTCATCTAAAGAAATATTTGGCCAAAAATTAACTAATTGAATATCTTTATTTTTTGATCCTATTCTATCAATACGTCCAAATCTTTGAATAATCCTAACTGGATTCCAGTGAATATCATAATTAATCAAATAATCACAATCTTGCAAATTCTGCCCCTCCGAAATACAGTCAGTGGCAATAAGTATGTCTATATTCTGGCCATTATCCTCTCTTCTATTTTTTGAGATTGGAGAAAAATTAGTCAAAATATTATTGAATTGCTTGTCTATTTTTAGAGTACACTCATTTTCATTAGTTCCAACAACCTTGGCTGATTCTAGTTGATGTTTTTCTTTAATATACTTGGAGATATGTTTATATAAATAATTAATGGTATCTGCAAAAGCAGAAAATATTAATATTTTCTTATTATTATCATTTATTGGATTATTTATTTTATTATCAAGTATTTTTTTTAATTCTTGTAGCTTTAAATCTTTATCAACATCAACTTTTTTCATTTCCTGAAGCAAGTCTTTGGCTATT
>CAZMJW010000118.1:0-2158 GCA_964566915.1 uncultured Gammaproteobacteria bacterium | reverse complement strand
CAGCTAAATTAATTTTTACCTTATCGCCAGTACTAAAGTCATCATCAAGCCAGTCATCGCTTTCTTCGTCTGTGTTTAAATTTTCTATATAAGTTGTTTCAACCTTAAAATCTTGACCATTTTTTTCAAAATTATCTATTGCATCTATAACACCTTCAACGTTTTTAATAAATTTACTTAGAGTTATTCTAAAAGCTTCAACTGAACTTTCTAGTCTTTTAAGTAAATTAACCCTCATTAATTTCTGCAAACTTTTTTCTCTATTTATCTGCCCTAAGCGCACATTTTCCCTGACTTCAGTATCATAAATATCACTATAAAATTTCATTTTATCTGGTAAAATATATTCAAAAGGAGAATAAACGGACATATTAAAAAGTGATAATCTTTCATAGATATTATCTATGTTTAAAAAATTTTCAATATTGGTAATATCGCACCTCAAGCTAATTGGTTTCAGTCTATTGGGAAAATTACCAATCTCATCCAAATTATAATACTTTTCAATATGCTTTCTGCTTCTAGCGATGGTTATGTTATCCAATAATTTAAAAAAATCAAAATTACTATTTAGACGAGATAAAAGTTCTTGCCCAGTTCTTTGTTCTATTGGTAGTTTTGACCAATCATTAAAAGTTTTTTGAGCATTTTTTAAAATAATATCAATAGATCTACTAACATCTAATTTTTCATCGACTTTATTTGTATCACCTTCATAGGCTAAAGCTATTTGATTCTTTAAGTCTGTAAAACGATTGTTAACTGGGGTAGCTGACAACATTAAAACTTTGGTTTTTACACCGGCTTTCATAACCTTATTTAAAAGTTTTTTATATCTAGTTTCCTTATCTTTTCTTGGATCATTATTTCTAAAATTATGAGACTCATCTATAACCACCAAATCATAGTTTCCCCAATTCACTCTAGATAAATCCAAACCATTTGATTGCCCTTTGTCTCTAGATAAATCTGTATGATATAATATATTATAATTTAATTTATTTTGAAATAATGGATTGTTTTTATAATTATTTAAAAAAGTTAACCAATTATCTCCTAATTTCTTGGGGCATAAAACTAGAACACTTCTATTTCTTTCTTGATAGTATTTAATCACACCTAAAGCTGAAAAGGTTTTTCCCAATCCTACACTATCAGCCAAAATACATCCATTATGCTTCTCTAATTTATTAATAATTCCTAAAACTGCGTCTTTCTGAAAATCATACAACTTATTCCAAATTAAGGTTTCCTTGAATCCGGTTTTTTCATTAGCTAGCTCATCCTCGGAAATGTCCTCCAGAAACTCATTAAAAATATTATATAAAGTTAAATAATAAATAAATTCCGGGGAATTTTCTTTATACAAATTAGAAATATAATCTAGTACGTCTGCACTCACATCTTTTAACAGGCCGTCATCTCTCCAAACATCATCAAAGCTACTGAGGTATTTTTTTGTATTCTCAAAATCATCAATTTTTGTAATATGATTTAATAAAGAATTATCTTTTTCATAGCCAAAACCAGCGCTACTAAATTCATTAATTCCTATATAAACTGACTCCTGTTCTTTATTTTTTGTTATTAAATGTGGCTGAATAAATTTATTTCCCAAATTAGACTTAAAAACCACTTTATCCTCAATCCACTTCTTACACTCTTTAGCGATAACCCTTCCTTTTAGTTCATTTTTAAGATTAATTTCAAAGTCAGATCCACTAATAGCCTTTTTTCTTAAATTAGAGTTTATTTCAAATTGTCTCTGCTCCTTATTTTGTTTATTAGTTTCTACAAATGTAGGGTCAGTAAAAATAAAACGGAGCTGTTCAATTTCTGACAACTCCTTTTTAAGGGATTCGAATCCATACATAGAAAAAATAGCGGCTGCAACATCAATTTTGCTTCCGCTTTCTATGTCTTTTTTTAACTCATCGCCAACTTTTTCAGTTTTATTATCGAATATTTTAGACATAAAAAATAATTAGAATTTTTTAACAAATCCTCTATATTTAATTTATCATAGTCTTATCTAAAAATCAATTTAATTTAATATAGTTTTTTATTAATTATTAGAGAAATAATTGAGCATTTTATTATATTTTTATATTTAATTTATCTTGTATTTATCTCCTGTTTATCTACAATTTATCTCTGG
>CAZMJW010000117.1:0-3472 GCA_964566915.1 uncultured Gammaproteobacteria bacterium | reverse complement strand
AATCAAATATATTGCCAGCCTAAGTCAGCAATAAAAATGATTAAATTAGAAGATGGAGATAAGGCTACAGTTGAAGATTTATTCTATTCTGCAATTATGTATTCAGCTAATAATGCTGTTGAATCTTTAGTAAGAAATAGTGGTGTTTCTCGAGATGAATTTATTTCTTTAATGAATAAATACGTGAAAGAATTAGGGGCAAACGATACAAAATTTATTGAACCAACTGGTCTTTCTCCAAACAATGTGAGTTCTGCTCAAGATTATGCTATAATATCAAAAGAGGTTTTTAAAAATACTTTTTTAAACAATATTAGCTCAAGTCAAAAATATTCTTTTAAAACAGTAAATACAGAAAAGAATTTTAATTTATATAATACTAACAAGTCTCTTAATAAAAATGATTATAAAATAGTATCATCTAAAACCGGATACTTACATGAGTCAGGATATTGTTTAGTAACAAAAGTAGTACAGAATGATAAAAGTTTAATAATTGTAAATTTAGATTCTTCAAGCTCAGAAAAAAGAGAAGAAGATAATGACCAATTAGCCAAATACGGCTTTAAAATGATTAATCTTTAAAGATAAAATCTAATATGATTTCTATAAAAAATGTTTCCAAGTTCTATGGAAAAAACCAAATACTTAATCAAGTTAATTTAGAAATAAAATCTGGAGAATTCGTTTCTATTGTTGGTCAATCAGGAGCAGGAAAAACTACTTTGGTTAAATTATTAATTGGTGAAGAAAAAGCTGACAAAGGCGAAGTGGTTGTTGGTGATTGGGATATTACCGATTTATCAAAAAGAGAAGTTCCTTTTTTAAGAAGACAAATAGGTGTTATTTTTCAAGATTTTAAATTACTTCCAAAAAAAACTTTAAAAGAAAATATTTCTTTTGCTTTAGAGGTTTCTGGTGGAAGTCGTGAAAAAATTAGAAAAGTTGTTCCTAGTGTAATTAAAATTGTTGGTTTAGAGGGAAAAGGAAATCGTTATCCTGGAGAAGTTTCTGGCGGAGAAAAACAAAGAGCCGCTATTGCTAGAGCCCTTGTTCATCAGCCAAAAATACTATTAGCTGATGAGCCAACTGGTAATTTAGATGCAATTAATGCCGACGAAATAATTGAACTACTTCTTCGTATTAACCGTTTTGGTACCACAGTTATTTTAGTTACTCATAATAAAGAAATTGTTAACCGTTTAAATAAAAGAGTTGTTACTATGCAGAACGGTCAAGTAATAAGTGACCAAGAAAGAGGAAAATATATTCTTTAAATAAATAATTATTTAAATATGACATCATTTTTTAGGATAATAAAATTTAGTCTTCAGGACTTAGCTCGTAATGCTTGGTTAAGTATTGTTACTATAACAATTCTTCTTTTAGCTTTGTTTTCAATTAATACTTTGATAACTGTTCAAGTTGTAAGTGACAATGCTATTTCTGCTATTAGAGATAAAATTGATATTAGTTTATATTTTAATGCAGATGCTCCTGAGAGTGAAATTTTAAATCTAAAAACAGAACTTGAAGCTAATCCAAAAGTAAAGTCAGTAAGCTATATATCAAAAGAAGAAGCTCTTAGAAGTTTTAGAGAAAAATACCAAAACAATGATCCAGTTTTAAGTGCTTTAAAGGAATTGGATAAGAATCCTCTATCTCCTAGTTTAATAATTCTTCCAGAAAATATTGAAGAATCAAATTTACTGATTAATGAATTAAAAGTTTTAGATGATCCAAATATTGAATCAAGAGATTTTGCTGACAACTCATTAATATTAGAAAAGATTGGCAATATAACTAAAAGAATTAATGAGGTTGGATTATTTATTATTTTAATTTTTGTTTTAACTAGTTTGCTAGTTGTTTATAATGCGATAAGAGTTGCAATATATACTCATAGACAAGAAATAGAAATTGAACGATTGGTTGGAGCTTCTAATTTCTTTATTTACATGCCTTATATTGTTTCATCCTTTCTTTATTCATTAATTAGTGTGCTAATTATAATTGGTGTATTCTTTCCTCTTTTAAGCGTAATTCAACCATATTTAGAAGTATTCTTTACTGGCTATAATGTTAATATTTTAAACTACTTTATAACTAATTTTGCTTATTTATTCGGTTTACAGTTTTTAGCAATTTTATTTATTAATATTTTTGCAACTTTAATAGCGGTAAGAAGATATGCTAAGATTTAATGGTTGACATTTTGCCAAGATATTATAATATATAGAAGTATAAAAAATTCGAGGGTCGTCTAATGGTAGGACTCCAGGTTTTGGTCCTGGCTATCGGGGTTCGAATCCCTGCCCTCGAGCAATGATCTGTACCCCAAAAAGTGGACACGCAAGTGTCTGCTTTTTTTGTTTTAATATTAGACACATTTTAATTCCAGAAGTTTGAACATTTTTGAGATATTTTGGATAATTTATATAAAAACCTTGGTTTTATTGGTATATATTGGTTCAAATCCGAGTCCTGAAATCTATAATTTTAGCGTATAAACGTAGCATTTACTTATTAGACTCGGCTATTATGTGATTTACAGAAAGCAATATTTGTGGTATTTTTATTGTATAATAAATAAATTTATGAAATCCTTAATATTAAAAATTCTTACTAGTATTGCTTTTGTAGCAATGGTGGTTGTAAACTTTTTAGCCAACAGTCTACCTATTAATAATCGTTCAACTGGTGAAATATCAAACGCCTACTTTAATTTATTTGCACCAGCTGGTATAACATTTTCTATTTGGGGTTTAATCTATCTTCTTTTAGGCGCATATATTATATATCAGTTTGCAGAAAGAAAAAAAAGAAAAGAATTAATTAATAAGATTAATCTTCTTTTTTTAGGAACATCTCTTGCTAATATATCGTGGATATTTGCCTGGCATTACGACTACATTGCTTTATCGGTATTTATAATGATCCTTCTCCTTTTTCTTCTTATAAAAATTGCTGATCTAATTCGTTTGCAAAAATTTTCATTTAAAGAAAAGTTATTTATTTTAACACCTTTCAGTATTTATTTTGGATGGATAACGGTAGCCACAATTGCAAACATCACGGTATTTTTAGTTAGTATTAATTGGAATGGTTTTAGTATCGCTGATTATATTTGGACAAGTATTATTTTAGTGACAGGAGCCTTAATAGGTGTTTGGCGGATGATAAGAGATAAAAACGCTGTTTACGGACTTGTATTTATTTGGGCATACTCTGGAATCTTAATTAAACATTTATCACTCACAGGTTTCAATGGCCAGTATCCTAGTGTCATTGTTACGGCAACATTATGTCAGATATTTTTTGTTTTTTTTGTTGCTAGAATTATTTATAGGGCAAATAAATAGCTTACTTTAAGTCACTTTAAAATAAAAACCCCCTTTACTCAATTAAGGGGGTTTTTTTTTGAACAAAGCATAGATGGCTCTAGCGCATATATATTCTATTCCATCAGAAC
>CAZMJW010000116.1:2810-3547 GCA_964566915.1 uncultured Gammaproteobacteria bacterium | reverse complement strand
CAAACTCTTAATTCTCTTACCCTTTTACTCTTTATTATAACCTTCCTTTTTTAAACCACGCAAATTAATATCAATAAACTCAATTGATTCAATCTTTGCAACACAAAATGATTAACAACTCCAACATTTATATTAAAAAAAATAAATGTTCTTTCAATTAATTGTTAATAAAAAATTTTAATAATTTAAAAAAAGAATTAAACAAAAAAAAAGAAAGCGAGCCCGTAGGGAATCGAACCCTAGACACCCAGATTAAGAGTCTGGTGCTCTACCGACTGAGCTACGGGCTCAAACAATTACTGTAATTACCAACTCTGTCTAGTAATTACCACCAATTAATTAAAGAAAATTTAAAGATGAGCGGGCCCGTAGGGAATCGAACCCTAGACACCCGGCTTAAAAGGCCGGTGCTCTACCGACTGAGCTACGGGCCCATCTAATTACATTTCCTTTAAAAGAAATTGCCTTAAAAAGATTTTTAAAGGTGCTGAAAAAACATTTTAAGAGCGAGTGAAATGAAAAAAAAAGATTTTGTTGTTGTAAGGTATGGTCATAGAGATGTGCGAGATTATAGAGTTACTAGTCACTGTGCACTCGTGTCACGTGCTTTTGGAGCAAGCAAAATGATTGTTTGTGAATCAAGAGACGAAATAGCAGAAAATACAATCAAAGGAGTTAATGAAAATTGGGGAGGAAATTTTAAAGTTGAAGAACCTGGATGGGTAAGAGTTACTCTA
>CAZMJW010000116.1:0-2800 GCA_964566915.1 uncultured Gammaproteobacteria bacterium | reverse complement strand
ATGTATGGAATGCAAGTTCAAGAAGTTGAAAAAAAATTAATTAAATTAAATAAAATTGCGATTATAGTGGGCTCTCAAAAAGTTGAAAAAGAAGTATATGAATTGGCTGATTATAATGTTTCGGTTACTAATCAACCACATAGTGAAATAGCTGCTCTGGCTGTTTTTCTTGATAGAGTGCAACAAGGAAAAGAACTTGATAAAAAATTTTTAAAATCAAAATTAAAAATTATTCCTCAAGAAAAAGGAAAAAAGGTGATTAATACAAAAAAATAAAATAATTAGGGTTTTCTGAAGAGTTTAAAAACCATTAGTAAGGAGAATATTTTATGCCTCCAAAATCCATAACTGATCTTACACTTGTAAAAGAGTTATTAGATACAGTGGGTGGAGAGGATGCAATAACAGTAGTAAAATTATGTGAAAAAAAAAGAAAGATGACTACTGATGAAGAATTGAGTAAAAAAATGAAGAAAAAAGTAACAGAAGTTAGAGCAATATTAAACAAATTACATTTTAGAGGAATTGCTTGTTACCAAAAAGCAAGGAATCAAAAAACAGGTTGGTATAATTATACATGGGAAATAAAAAAAGACAGAATAGCCGAGATAATTGAAGAACAACAAAAAGAAAATCTTGAAAAATTGAACAATAAAATGAATTTAGAGGCAGATTATAGTTTATTTGATTGTACAAAGTGCAATCACAGAGAGGTTTTTGAAGTTGCTGCAGAATACAACTTTATTTGTCCAACATGTGGAGGAAATATGACCTCTGCAAATGATCCAAATAGACAAAAAGAGTTGTTAACAAAAATAAAAAACATAGAAAAAGAGCTTACTTTGTTGAATAAAATGAAGTAAAATCTCAAAAACTTGGACATATTTTAAAGGCAACAAAGAAAATAGAAAAAGAACAAAACAACCTTTAAAATAGTTAAAAAATAATTATAAAACAGCAAATAAAAAAAGAAGTTTGAAAAACTCTTTTTTTAACAAAACAAGGCAATATAAACCATAAAATAGCGGGGTAGAGCAGCCTGGAGTGCTCGTCGGGCTCATAACCCGAAGGTCGGAGGTTCAAATCCTCTCCCCGCTATAAAAACCACCTATTAAACAAAAACAACCCCTTAACTTCCACTATTAAAATACGACAATTGACTAATTTTTTAATTTTTTATTTAACCCTCTAAAATAACTATTTTTTAAAATTAAATATACACACAATTAATTTCAAAAAGATTATATTAAAAAATAACAAAAACTAATCACTCAAATTCAATAAAAAACAACAAATCAAAGTAATTACCAAATATAATATCGAATTAACACCCCTCACTTAAACAAAAAATGACTAAAATTACACAAAAAATCAAAAAATAAAAAATCACAATTTAAAAAATAACAAAAACCAGTAATTACCAGTAATTACACGTAATGAGGTGTAATGAGGATAATAACATATCATTACAGTAATGTTTTTAAATCATTACGGTCATTATATTAATGACGAAGTTAAGCGTGGTAATGATGGGAATAATAGATACAATTAAACAAATACTTGGATTAAAACAAAAAATACCTCAAAAACCCGTTCAAAATCAAGAAGTGAGTAATAATAAAAAAGAATTTGAAATAAGATCCATATGGGATTATCTCCAATTTAATGAACATACCCAAGCATACCACCTAGCTAGTGTTATTAGATTTGATGAATGGATAACAATGGATGAAGTGAGACGAAGAATATTTGACCTTTTTCAAGTAGATTATGAAAATGAAAGAAGTTTATATCCTTACCTTAAAACAATGGTGGATGTAGGTTTAATTGAGAGTAACAATGTTGGGGGTAAAAGAAAGTGGAGAAAGAAAGATTTATTAATAAAATTAGAGAAAAAGAAAAAAGAAGCAGAAAAAGAAAAGGAATTTGAAAAAGAAGTTCAAATACAAGCTTAAACCTAATAAAAAGATTAAAAAAACAATAAATTTAATTTTAAAATAATTTCAAACAACTACTCATTATCACTATATGTTGGACATATTTTGAAATAACCCTCAAAATTTATTTTGCTGATTAAACGCATTTTAATTGAAAAGAAAAGGAATTTGAAAAAAAAATCTTTAAATTTTAATAATTATCCCTTAATTGTCTAAATAAAGAATAAAATTCTGTTAAAAGAGGAGATTGTTGATAAGTTTGTTTAAACCAATCAAGATCAACTATATTTTGAGCTTCTTTTAATAACGCTGCTTTATAACCCCCCTCGGCAGGATTTTGAACAATTCTCTTCATTTCATTAAATAAAAGAACCTTTCCTTCAATTCCTTCAACAAATTTTCTATTTAAAAGATTTTCAACCGCTTTAGCCACTTCTATTTCAGATAAATCTTTTTCATTTAAAAAATAAGTACATTTCCACTCCCCTTTTTCTTGCCAATAATGAGTAGGATTTTTTCCTGTTTTAAAAAATTCCTGAAGAGGTTGAAAAGCACATTGAGGAATTATAACACAATTCTTCCCAGGCCTAATGAAAGGATAATTTGAAAGAATGCCGTGTCTATGATAATTATATTTTTTACCTTCTCCCTTGTGAACTGCTTGGGTATAACCATAAATTCCTCTAAATAATTTTTGATATGTGTAAGAAGAATGTTTTATTGGATCAGGAAGAATAAATCTATATTGAACAAAATATGCTTTTATTACCAAATCCCACACCCCACACTTCCACTAATAATATATATAATAAAATAAAAAACTCTTATGTATATTATATATACATAGTATTTATTATTATCTT
>CAZMJW010000115.1:0-3563 GCA_964566915.1 uncultured Gammaproteobacteria bacterium | reverse complement strand
ACTCGTCAAAGAAACTAAAGGTGTTAAAATTGCAAAATACGTAGTATTAGCAATCGTTTTAATATTAATTTTTGGAACAGGTGCTTATATAATTCTAAGTAATTAAATAATAAAGCTATGCATATCACCTCCTATATATGGGAGTCATTAAAAGGGCTTGCATCAATTTTTATAGCCTACTCTATAATTGATTATTTTTACGATCCTTTTGAAATAATAGTTTTATCTGGTTTAATTATTATTTATGTCTACGTGTCTCACGGACTAAATGCTAATGAATTAATTTCTCTAACAACAACTACCAAACAATACTACCAATTTAAGGAGCTTTACAATCTAATAAAATACCCCGAAGATGAAAAGGATGATGTAAAAATATCAGTTTTTTCATCTGAATACATAAGCAAAATAACAAATGAATTAATAAATGGGAACCACTCTCTTTCAGAAGACGAAAAAGAATTAAATAATTTATTAGCCCGAAAAAAAGTTAACTTAATTATACGATCCATAAGTAATTGGGTTATTATAATAATAGCCTTTTTTTATATAATAAATGCCATTATTTAAACTAAAAAAATAATTAATCTTTATGTTATATGAAAAAGAAAAAAGATTTTAACGAAGAAGGCTATAATCAGACTTATCTTAAAGATTGCCAAATATTTAAAAACTTCTTTTCACACAAGAGAAATCTTTTTATTACAATTCTTATTCTAATAGCTATAATTGTTTTAGCAACTAAGTATAAAACTCCTTTAGAAAAATTTGAAACAAATAATATAAAATTATATGGGAAAGTTGATGTTTCTAATATCGATCAAGGGGAAATCAGAAGAACAAATATTAAAGGAATCAAGCAGGGCAATAAAGAAATACAAGAAAGAGGAGCAGATGAGCAAGAAGCAGAAAAGCTCAAAATAGTTGCTGAGTTTCTTGGCGACCACAAGATTAAATTTGGAGATCAGAATTTAATATTTAGTCATTACTCCAGTTTTGAAGAAAATGTTTTAAGCGCTCATTATGCAGATAATATTTTTAATTATTATCCTGAAAGAGAAATAATTATTTCTAACTATGGTCAGAGCGCTTCAGTTGACGGCTTATTGGATAATGAAATTTTAGAATTGGTTAAAAATTCCTATTCTCAAAAAATTATAGACACCTATTTTAATAATGATGATGCTTATGTTATTTCAGCAATTAACTTCTGCGAAGAATGCTACTCTGGTTTGTATTTAACTAAAATATTTGAAAAAGATGGCAATGTTTATAAAATCACTTATGTAAAAAGAGAAAATAAAGAAAATTTAAGCAATGTCTTTAATTGGGTTGAAGATGGTTTCAGAAAAAACATCCCCGACTTCATAGATATAGATTTAAGCTATGTTAACAAGACTTACAATGATAGCTTAGAATTTAAAAATGAATTACCATCTTCAAATATTTATAAAAATATAAGCTGGGAAAAAAAGACAATTAAAGAGGCTGGTCCTCACGCTAATATTAATATTTCCTATCCAGAATTTAGAGGCTTTTCTTCTGCTAGTAGTTTAAACAAAATAATAAGTAATGTCATATTAGGAAGACTTGAAGAGAACAGGGGCTTCATCGAAGATTGGAAAAAAGACGAAAAGAGCTCATATATAGATAGCGAAGGTAATGTCATTTCTGATTGTTATGGCGAAGAAGATTACTTTTACGCTTGTAGCGTAAATCTTTATAGTGAATTTAAGGTTAAATCAATAATTAATAATCTTATTAGTATTGAGTTAATTATTGAAGATAGAACGGGCGGTGGCAATGGAAACCATAGCTACCTTAAAACTATTGTCTTTGATTTAAAAAATAACAAACAGGTCTTTATCGAAGATTTATTCTGTGATGCTAATTATTTCAATAAAATAAAAAATATTTTAGTAGCAAATATGATTTCCGCTCCAGTTCTTTACAGGGATTTAAACTATTATACAGACGATATCTTGAAAGAATGTCTAGGAGAAGTCTCCTTTAACGATACTGGACTAACCCTCAGCTTTTCTCCTTACATATTCACCCCTGGCTCAGAGGGAATTTTTAATATTTTTATTCCTTATTCTTTATTAAAAAATGATATTTGTTTCAACGGGAACAATAGCCCCAAATAACCCAAAAAGATAATATAGCTACATTTTATAGGAAGAGCCTCGATCGCTTCCCTGTCGCCAATTTCAAGCCTTAGAACGCCACGCAAGCATTGTGTCGTTCTTTTTTATTGGATAAATAAAACAAAGCTAGTATAATTAAAATTGAGATAATTTAACTATATTTATGAAAAAAGAAAAAAATCAAAAACTAACAGCATATCAAAAAAATGAATTTATTTTTGAAAGTTTGATTTGGGATGTCGATTTTTACAAAGAAGTTAATAAAATTTACGACAAATGGTCTTTACCAATAAATAAATATTTTAAAAGCATAAAATTATATATTGAAAAATTTAATAAATATTGTAAGGATTCTGACAAGGATGCTCTAGATTTCATAATTGACGTTGACTCATTAATGGAAAAATATAATTTTGGAAAACATTGGAAGATTTTTTTTGTCCTTTATTTTTTATCTGGAATTAAAGTTTTCCCAAGTGAATCTTTTTTTATCAATACTAATGAATCTAAAAAAAATAAAAATATTCTAATTGAAATAGGATATCACACGACATTAGAAGAAATTGAAAACGCTTGGCCCAAAATAAAGCTACTGAAAAAAAATATTTGGCCGAACGAACAACATCCAAGAATCACTCAAAAAACTCTAGATAATTATGACATTTACATAAAAGATATAATGCGAACATATGAACGTAAAGCTTTTGGGAAATTAAAAGCTGTCATTAAAAATGATAAAAAAACCGGAACTGAAAAAGTGATCTACAAAGAAACAACTCTAAGTGACTTTCCTAAAGATAATAACGGGTCAAATGATTATATAACAGACTGGTTCTCTAGTGAATTTGTTAGAGACCTAGAATACGCAGAATATCCTGAAGATAAAAGAATATTAACGGACAAAGAAAGGGTGGATGAATTCTGGGAAATAAAAGAGGATGAGGACGACGAAAGCATTGAAAATATTAAAAATCCATCTTTGGAAAAAGAAATACGCAAGAAAGAAATGAGTTTAAGAAAAATAAGACAAAGACAAAGAAAGTGAGACAATTAACAGGTATTTAATTGTCTCAATTGGAAAAAACTGGTTTTGCTAGACTAAGAGTATGAGAATGATCATACTCTTTTTATTTATCTAATTAAAAATCTTATGAAAGACAAAGTAGTGTCTTATGCCAGTTTAATAACAACTAAGTTTCCAGAGATTGTTTGGCTCGTGGATAAAATAATTCCTGATGAGTGCTTAACAATGATATCTGGAAGTCCTGCTAGTTTCAAAACTTGGCTAATGTTAGACCTGGCCATTTGCATAACAAGTGGCAAAAAATTTCTAAATCAATTTGATGTTAAAAAAGATAAAATTTTGTTTGTAGACGAAGAAAGTGGAGAAAGAATAATACAAAGACGCTTACTCCA
>CAZMJW010000114.1:0-3596 GCA_964566915.1 uncultured Gammaproteobacteria bacterium | reverse complement strand
TCTGTAGTGGAAGGATTGTTATTTCAAATATATAATGAGAGGGTGAAATTATTGAATATATTTAATAGAAGAGAATTATATATGACTATGGATATTATGAAATGCAATGAGGTTATTAATTTACTTAACAAAGAAGCTTCGGTTTTATTCTTAAATCCATAATCGGTAAATTCATAATACTTTTCTCCTTTAATTCCTTTATTGTATAAATAAAATTTTCTGTAAGTATTAGTATAGTCATCTAAATAAATATAAAGTTTTTCTCCAAAAATATTTAAATCATTTAAAAAAGATAGTTCTCCGCTTATAACCCCCTTGCTATCCTCCCATAATTTAATAAAAACAGGTTTATCACAGCTTAAACTATATACATACCAATCAACTCTTTTTCCATCATCTACTCTAATAATCTTAGATTTAAAACCTTTATTCATTATTCTAAAATCAAAAAATGAACTTATATCTAAAACACTATCTCCTTTTACCCGATAGGCAATTCCTTGAGGAGATCCATAAACAATAATAAGGTCACTCAAGGTGCCACCGATACCAATAATTCCAGAGTCTTTTGAAAATATTTCTGGTATATTTTTTAATTTTGTAAAACTATAATTATTATATTGATACACGTAAGCTCGGTAACCACTCTCTTCTTTATTTCTGATAATTTAAGGCCACTGATATCAGCACAGTATACTTTTATTCCCTTTTCCTCATAGTACTTTCTTAGTGGGTCCCCAGCGCATATAACTATAGGTGTATAATTATTATCTAAATTAGAAATAGATAAATCTGACATTTCTCCATTAAAAAATGGTAATTGTAATTCTAGATTATTAAAAAATAATTCATTTCCAATTTTTTTTAAACAATCACTATTTATACAAATTTCTTCCTCAAAAAGATCACTTTCTTTTAAGCATTTTTGCTTATCAAATTTATTTACCACTTCAAATGATAAATTATTTTTATCTATTTCTTCAAAATATATATCTGGATAAAAACTAATACCAGTAGTAATATAGTCAAAACGCAACGTACTATTATTTAAATCAAAATTAGAAGCTGTATAGGAAAAGGATCCTAAATATTCATAAGAATTATTATTTTCTATTTCAGTCTCTGAATTGTTTTCTTCTAACATTGAATAATCTCTGATTTCTGTCTTAATTTCTTTTGGTTTTGAAAATAAATTAATTATCCTATCTGTAGCACGTGGTAACTCTCCATTAAAATTAGCTTTTTCAAGGTTATATGAATTTAATGGTGCCCTAGGAAAAGTAATTAAAGAGATTATAAATAAAAAAAACAAGACTAAAAAATTATTAATTATTTTAGATGTTTTAATTCTTTTATCAGTTTTTTTATTTGCCTTTTCTTTTTGCATAATATATTAAATATATTAAAATTATATCATTTATTGCTACTTTTTAAAAACAAAAGACAGGTATAATAAATAACCTGTCTTTATTTCTAACATTTAATTTATTTAATCTTATTCAACAATCATCATGCCAACCTCTCCTCTTCCTTCGTGTCCAGGAACTGAACAAAAAAATCGATATTCACCTGGAGTAGTTGGAGCATTCCATGATTTCATTTTTGTTTCCCCGCTAGCAACACCAAGAAGAGCTCCTCGTAATAATTCTTGATCTTCAAATTTAATAATGTGTACAAAATCATCAGTTGAAGTTAAGACTAGGTTAACAAGTTGACCCGGACTAACAGTAAAAGTGTTTGGCTCAAAACCAGCAGTACTAACATTTAACTTAACTGTGTATTCATCATCTGGAATATCTTCTTCAACTAAAGCACCTGACTCTTTTGGGGACTCGTTTGAAGCAGTGTCAATATTCATTTTTACCGGCTCTCCCGTGTCAGTGACAACAATATTATCTTTGGTAACAAGGTTTGTTCCTGGAGCAATAATTCTTGCATCCTTTAATGCTTCTGGAATTTCACCTTCTCCTTCTAAGTTTTCTCCTTCAATCATCTCTCCCTCACCTTCAGTCATATCTCCTTCACCTTCAGGATTTACTTCAGTTTGTTCTCCAATTGGTTGTTGAATTTCTTCACCTTTTTTTTGATTTACAAAAATAATAACCAAAATGGCTACAATCACAACGGCAGCTAAAATTGCGATTGTTATCATTGTTTTCTTTTTTGCCTTATCTGGCTGATTTGTCTCATTCATATTTTTAAGTTTAATAGATCTTTTTGTTATTTATTAAATAATAATTACCCCTGTATTATAGCACTTTTGAAATTAGTACTCAATATATTAATCTCTATTTACTTCCCAGCCTTTCTCGTTCTGATCAATAGCAATTGTTGGCCATTTTTTCCAATCATATCTACTACCAGTAATTCTAAAAGATATTTCTGCAACCTTATCTGATCTAAATATAATTTTATCATCAGCCATTACATAATATATGGAAGCAAAATTACCATACGGAATATATGAAACATCAACATGATCCTTGCTAAAATCAACAACTTGATACCAAACCCAAGCATCACTTCCTTTTTCAACATTAGCAAAATCTATTTCCGCTTGATATTGCTCTTCTCCGTCTATAATGACTTTTTCATCAATTATTAATTTACCTAAATATTCTTCTTTAACACCACCAACAATAGCGGCAGCATAAGTAGAATAATTAACACCTTCAATATTATATAAAGGATCAATAGTATAGGCGGTTAATTTATTAACACCGCTAATATTTGCGTCAACACCAGTTCCAGTCATAACTAATTGACCACTTAAAGAAGCACCTGTAGCAGCAACTGAACCACCAACATTTAATTTAAAAGAGGAACTTGCCTCTGCTCCAATTCCCACATTGCCTGTATTTGAGTTTCTAACATCACCTGTTAATGAACCTTCCCAAAAAATAGAATCATTAACATCACTAATTCTTGTATTTAAATAAGCAACATTTACTAATTCATATTGATTACCAGTATATGAAACTGTACTGTTTCTAGCATGTGAACCACCCAATACTTCAAAAGCGGCTACAGGATTAGTTCCCTTAATAGCGGTATGTCCGCTATTTAAAATAGTTATACCATAAGAAGAATCAGTTCCTCTTGTTAAGTGCCACTGATCACCTGAACCAAGCCAAGAACGAGCTGTTGTTCCTGTTCCAGCATAAAGAGTAATACCGGTATTAATATTTCCTAAAGTATTTCTAACTTCTAATTTTCCATATTGAGGAGTGGCGATTCCTACTCCAACAGCTGAATTAACTATTCCTCCACTACCATTAGATTCACTATAAAGTGATAATAAATTATTTCCATCAAGACGAAGAGAATATCCGTGAGGAGTTCCGTTAGTACTAGCCGAAGTTATTGGCATGTCAATAAAACTTAAAAGTCCGCTATCAGGAGCAAACTCAAGAGGTCCAATTAGAAGAGGAGCTCCAACTTCAATTTGATTACTAGTATTAACCTTAAACATATTAATTGAAGAAGCACCACTTCCATCAATAGCCGAAATCCAATTATTATTAGCAATGGTTAAAAGTGAACTTGGATTATTTGTTCCAATCCCAACATTTCCACTATTTAAGTTAGATATATTT
>CAZMJW010000113.1:0-3633 GCA_964566915.1 uncultured Gammaproteobacteria bacterium | reverse complement strand
GTTTTAGATTCAGATAATTCAAATATAGTTGCCGAAAATGCAAGATCTAAAGCTCAAGTTAGAAATCAAATAAGTGAGAAATCACTTGCTGAAAAGCCACTTGCAGAAAAACCAAAAGAACAACTAACAACAAGATCAGAAATTAAAATAAAAGATTCAGAATTGTTCTTAACTACAGAAAATACCACTCAAAAAATGATTCAGATAAATGAAATATTTAAAGAAAATAAAATTAATTCAGAAAAAGTAGTTGGAGATATAATTCTTGACACAGAATTTGGAAAAGTAGAGTATGTTTTTGAAGTTAAAGAAAAAAGGAAATTGTTTGGTTTTATTCCAATTGGAGAAAAGATTGTAGAAAGAAGAATATCTGCAATTAGAGAAATTAAAGAATAGTTTCTTTTTTTAAAATAAATTAGCTTTAAATATATGTTTGTAATATAATATTAGTGAATTAACATGAATAAAAAACAAATCTTGATTTTATTTGCTTTCTTGTTTATTGTTAATTGTGTTTTTTCACAAAATATTGTTTCACAAGACATAGAAATTACTGCTAGTGAATTTGACACATATAAAATTAAAGAAAGTCTTAAAATAGTTGATTTAAACAACACAACTATAGAGCTTTTGATTGTTCCTAGTTATGATTTAATTGTAAGGATTAATGGACAAAGACACAATTCAATTTTTTACAATACTGAAATGTTAACTATTAACTTAGAAAAAGACTTAAAAGAAATAAATGTAGAAATAATTTATTTAACTGATTATTACACTAGTAAAAATAATAGCATATGGAAAATTTATTATAATTCTAGAAATTTACAAAATATAAATACTTTAAAAATCACTCTTCCAAAAGAATCTAAAATTAAAGAAATTCCAGCACTCTCTTCTGCTCAAGTAGTTAATGGACAAATGGTGCTTTCTTTTAAAGATATTAAAGAGATAAATATTGATTATGAACTAAACACAAAAAAAGCTAAAAATAATTATTATCTTTTAATTGCATCTCTTTTTGTTTTTGTTGGCGGTTATTTAATTGTTAGAAAACCAAAATTAAAGAAAGAAACTAAAAAAATAAAAGCAAGAGATTTACTGTTAGGACTAAATGAGAACGAACAAAAAATTATAAGGATTATTATGGAAAATGAAGGACAATCACAAAAGATAATCACAGTAAAAAGTTTCTTGCCTAAAGGTACAGTTTCAAGAAATATTAAAAAACTTATAGATAAAGGATATATAGAAATAAAAAAATACGGAGTAATTGGAATAGTTATAGTAATTGCTTGTGTTATAGGTATTGTTGCTGGCTTTTTGCTTTTTTCTGAACAGAACACTACAGAAATTGCAAACCCGGCATCCGTTAATTGTGTTAATCTAGGCGGCGTCTTAGAAATACAAACAACAGAATCAGGAGAATACGGCATTTGTACATTTGATGACGGCACTCAATGTGAAGAATGGAAACTTTACAAAGAAGAATGTTTTAAAGGGCAATATCCTATAACTCCAGATAAATTTTGCACTTTAGAATATATGCCTGTTTGCGGAGTTAATGGAGTAACTTACGGTAACGCGTGTATGGCCAATAATGTTCCAATATTAAGAGAAGGAGAATGCTAATTTATTTGTTTTAACCAAGGATCTGAAAGATACATTCTTTTATTTTTAAGATCAATAAATAAATTTCTTATCAGAATATCATCTATTTTATTGTTTTTTTCTAAATGTAATATTTTATGATTATTTTTTTCTAAATCTTCATTTATTGTTTCTTTAAGTTCTTTTAATTTTTTTATTGTTTCTTGTTCTAATGTTTTAGAAATCAGTCCTTTTTCTTTTGCGGCTTTAAATCTCATAAGAGAGGTAAAATCATAAAGTATAAAACTCTTACGAGCGGTTATATCTTCATAAGCAAAATAAGCAGGAATTATTTTTAGTTTATATCCTGAAAATGACACTGGTTTCTTTCTTAAATAAAATTTAATAAAATTAAGAGCTATTATTTCATTAACACCTGTTGCACCCATTAAAAAACTAGGATTAAATGATCGGTCTTTATTAGAATTAACTTCTTTTATAAAAAAGGATCTTTTTTCTCCAGATTTGGATTTAATTAGGATTGTATAAGTGGCTGAATTATTTGAAAAAGGATTTTTATTTATTGATTTTCGTATAACTAAACTAAAATCACTAATTTGTTTTTTTATTCTTAAAGAACTTGGGCTTCTTAATACAGATAAAATTTCTGAAATAATTTCTCTAGGATATTGCTTTTTAAGTTCAATAAAAGAAGAATATTTAGCTAATCTTTTCCCGCCCTTACTTTCTCTTAAAAGTAATCTGTTTGGTATTTTTTTAATCATATAAAATCATGAAAATTTTTTCTTTTTCTTAAGATATATCAATCATTCTTATTTAATATATATTTTATAGATAAACAATTTATAAACATTGAGATTTATATAATATATAAGGATAATAAATGAATAAAAAAACAAATACTATTATTGCAATAATTTTAACAATTATAATAATATCTTTATTAGTAATTATAACTGTGCCAAAAAAAGAACAAACACAGGCTGATATAATTAATGAACAATTAAAAAAACAAAATGGGTCTTGGACTGCTAGAAATTATTCTTCTGAAATTATGGATATTCCTCTAGTTTATTTTGATGATGAAGAAAATAATATTACAGAAGAATATAAAGATTACCTTTTTAATACAGAAACTAAAAATAAATTTCTTACAAAAAATTATAATTATGATGATCTTATAGTAACAACTGATAAATCAAAAACCAAATTATCTGGCCTTTTATCTTTAACAAACAATATTTCTATAAATAAAAAAACTTTAAATCTCGAAGATATATTAGATTGGAAAAATTATTTTACTCCTGGCAAAAAACAAATTTGCGGATCTTGTTCTGCAATGGGCGTAACTTCGGGTTTAGAAGCATATGTAAATAGAAAATATGCATTAGACAATAGATTTAATGCAGAAAAAATTATGTTTTCTCCACAATACCTTATATCTTACACTAATTTTAAAGGTTGTGCCGGATTAAGAAATTCTTATTATTTATTTTTCTTACACTTGAATAATACAGATCCAAATAATATTAATAACACAATTAAAACAAAACTTAAAAATCAAATACGTGAATTAAATAAATTTAATGTAGATAATAAAAATCGCGTTAGATTAAGTACTTTGATCCAATATAGCATTTACAATAATGAAGTTCCTTTTGGAGTTCCCTTAGAAAAAGAAGTCCCCCTTTTAGGATACGATTCTTGTGAAATAAAAGGATTAAATGAAATAAATCCTTATTTTTCTTTAGCTGGAATGGATTTGCGCCCATTAAATTTTATTCCCAAAAATTATATAGACACTAACTTCTGTCCTGACATTGGAGACAAAAAAAAAGATTCAGATCCGAATCAATTATATATTCCTGAAAAAAAAGATAACATTGATAAATATTTTATAGAATATACATTTAAAGTTGATTCTAATTGTAAAGATCTAAATCAATCTGTTCAAAATATTAAAGAAGCACTTACAATTTCTCCATTGGTTGCATCATTAACTTATTATAAATCGATATATAA
>CAZMJW010000112.1:0-3676 GCA_964566915.1 uncultured Gammaproteobacteria bacterium | reverse complement strand
ATCGGAGCTGTGGTGGATGTTTCATTTGAAGAAGCATTACCTGAAATATATACTGCTCTTGAAGTTGTAAAAAATGATAAAACTAAATTAGTTTTGGAAGTACAACAACACATCGGTTTTAATCTTGTTAGAACAATTGCTATGGGAACCACTGATGGTATTAAAAGAGGTGATGAAGTGATTAACACTGGCAAAGGAATTAGTGTTCCGGTTGGAGAAGGAACATTAGGAAGAATATTAAATGTTTTAGGTCAGCCGGTTGATGCGGGAGTTGTTAAAGCTGATAAAGAATATGAAATTCATAGACCAGCTCCAGAATTTTCTGATCAATCAACTAAAACAGAAATACTTGAGACTGGTATTAAGGTTATTGATCTTATTTGTCCAATCGCTAAAGGTGGTAAAGTAGGATTATTTGGTGGTGCTGGTGTTGGAAAAACTGTTATTATTCAGGAATTTATCAATAATATTGCTAAAGCACATGGTGGTTATTCAGTATTTGCCGGTGTTGGAGAAAGAACTCGTGAGGGAAACGATCTTTATCATGAAATGAAAGATGCAAATGTTATTAATAAAGTATCTATGGTTTTTGGTCAAATGAATGAACCACCTGGATCTCGTGCTAGAGTTGCTTTAACTGGTTTATCTATTGCTGAATATTTTCGTGATGAAAAAAATCAAGATGTTTTATTCTTTGTAGACAATATTTTTCGTTTTACTCAAGCTGGTTCAGAAGTATCTACTTTACTTGGTAGAATGCCATCTGCTGTTGGATATCAACCAACTCTTGCTACCGAAATGGGAGAATTACAAGAAAGAATTACTTCAACAAAAAATGGTTCTATTACTTCAATTCAAGCAGTTTATGTTCCAGCCGACGATTTAACTGACCCAGCTCCAGCGACAACTTTTGGTCACCTTGATTCAACTGTGGTATTATCACGTCCTTTATCAGAGCTTGGTATATATCCAGCTGTTGATCCACTTGAATCATCATCAACTATACTTGATCCAAAAATTGTTGGCGAAAAACACTATGAAGTAGCTCGTGGTGTTCAACAAATATTACAAAGATATAAAGAATTACAAGATATTATTGCAATTTTAGGTATGGAAGAATTATCTGATGAAGATAAGATAGTGGTAGCAAGAGCACGTAAAATACAAAAGTTTTTATCTCAACCTTTTGCTGTTGCTGAAACATTCACTGGTCGTCCTGGTGCTTATGTAAAAGTTGAAGATACAATCAATGGCTTTAAAGAAATTTTAGACGGTAAACACGATTCTCTAAATGAAAATGATTTTTACATGGTTGGTTCAATTGAAGAAGCTTTAAAGAATAAAGAAGAGAATAATAAATAATTATTATGTCAGAAAAAATAGTAAAATTTGAAATTGCCACCCCAGAAAAGGTTGTTTTTAAGAAAAATATAAGGCAAGTAACCGTGCCAACTACCAGTGGTGAAATTACTGTTTTACCAAACCATATTCCACTTATTTCAACTCTTAAACCAGGTGTAATTGAAATTAATGATGAGAATGGAGAGAATGAAATAATCTCAGTAGCTGGAGGTTTTATTGAGGTGTTAAAAGACAAAATAGTTATTTTAGCTGATACAGCTGAAAGAGCTGAAGATCTTGATGAAGGAAGAATTAAAGAAGCAAAAGCAAAAGCAGAAGAAAAAAGAAAAGAAAAAGCCGATATTGATGAAGTTAGTTTTGCTAGAATTACCGCTGAGCTTGATAAAGAATTAGCTAGATTAAAAGCTTTAACTAAATGGAGAAATCTTAAGAGATAATAATTTTATAAAACAAAGCAAAAATAATGGATATAAAAAAGACGAATTTAATTTTCGTCTTTTTTATATATCTATTTATTAAACAATTTTATTCTTTATTTTATCCTTAACTTCTTTGATAAAATCTAGAAGTGATATTTCTCTGGTATCTCTACTACCCCTATCTCTTACACTTAAAATATCACCACCAGCTTCTTTGTCACCTATAACAAGTAAATGAGGAACTTTTTCTTGGGTTGCTTTTCTTATTTTGTTTGCCACTGTTTCATTACTATTATCAACCTCAACCCTAATTCCCTCATCTTTAAATTTTTTCGCTATTTGAAGACAAGCAGGTCCATGAGTTTCAGAAACAGAAATTAATTTAATTTGAACAGGGGATAACCAAAGAGGGAAGGCACCAGCAAAGTGTTCAATTAAAAGAGCTAAAAATCTTTCATAAGAACCAAGAATTGCTCGATGAACCATAACTGGAGGTTTTTCTTGTCCATCTTTGTCGGTATAACTTAAATTGAATCTTTTTGGAGTGGCAAAATCAACTTGAACGGTAGGAATTTGAATTTCTTTTCCAAGAGAATCTTTAAACATGAAATCAAGTTTTGGCCCATACAAAGCAGCTTCACCCTCTTGTCTTTTTGCTTCAAGTCCCATTTCATCACTTATTTCTTGAAGCATTTTTTCGCAAATATCCCAATCACTTGTTTCTCCAATATATTTTTCTGGATGATCATAATCTCTAACTGAAAGAGAAACCCAATGATTACCCCATAAGCCAAGAGCGCTATAAAATTCTTTAATTATATTTACCATGTTTATTATTTCTTGCTTAACTTGGTCAACTGTACAAAAAGAATGTCCATCTTCTACGGTAATAGCATAAACACGAGAAAGACCACCTACTTCACCAGTTTTTTCAGCCCGGTATTGTTTTTCTGATTCCATATACCGAATTGGTAGATCTTTATACGATCTTTGTCTAGAAGCATAAATTTGAGTTTGGTGTGGACATTGAACCGGTTTCATAACAAAGTCATGTCCCTTAAGAGAACTTACTCTAAATAATTCATCACTAAATTTTTTGGCATGGCCAGATATTTCGTATAAATCAATTTTAGCTAAATGTGGGGTGATTACTTTTTCAAAACCATATTCACGACAAACTGCTTCAATATGATATCTAAGCTCGTCTATGATAGTAACTCCTTTCGGTGTAAACATTGGAAGACCAGAGCCAACTAAATCTGAAAAACAAAATAGATCTAGTTCTTTTCCTAATTTTCGATGATCTCTTTTTTCAGCTTCTTTAACTAAATTTAAGTATTTATTTAATTCTTCTTTATCTTCAAAGGCAAGACCATAGATACGAGTTAGCATTTTATTATTTTCATCTCCACGCCAATAAGCGCCAGCCAGTTTATCTAATTTAAAACTACCAGTTTTAATTTTATTAGTATTATCAATATGAGGACCACGACACAAATCTTCAAAATTACCTAACTTATATAAACTAACTTGTTTTACACCTTCTTTTTTTAGGTCGTTTAATAATTCAATTTTGTAAGTCTCTTTATTTTTTCGAGCATTTTCAAGAGCAGAGTCAATATCTTCTTCTCGTCTTTCAAACTTCAAATTTTGCTTTAAAAGAAAAGACATTTTCTTTTCAATTGTTTTAAAATCATCGTTTGTAATTTTGTTGTCTCCAAAATCAATGTCGTAATAAAAACCATTATCAATAGCTGGTCCAATAGCAAATTTTGCTTCTGGATATAATTCTTTAATAGCAGCTGCCATTACATGTGAAAGAGAATGACGCTTTATCTCTAAAGAAATTTCATTTTCATTTTTCATATATTTATAATTATTAATTAATATTTAAT